>NZ_JBFAPP010000012.1:0-263655 GCF_040676775.1 Micromonospora sp. NPDC049523
AAAAGTTCGTTGTAGGTCGTTCGGTGTTGCTGTGACCTGATCGGTTGTTCGCTTAGGGCCGATCAGTGCAGCCACCATAACCTGTTTAGTCAGCGTGAAGCTAGCCGAAAGTACGATGTATATAGTTCTCATATTGCATCCAAGGGTAAAAATCAGACTGAATTTCGGACTCCGACTACGCTCTGAGGCGTGGGATGTGAGCCGACACACGCTCCAGAGCCGGTCGCCGCGCTTGTCCTCGCCGCCGGAGCCGGCCGGCGTTTCGGGCGTCCCAAGGCCCTGATCGAGGTTGACGGCCGGCTGCTGGTCGAGCGTGCGGTGGCGACCGCCCGCGCCGGTGGGTGCACCCCGGTGCTGACCGTGCTCGGCGCCGAGGCCGACACCGTGCGGGCCGAGGCCGACCTCGACGGCGCCGTACCGATCGACAACCCCGACTGGGCGACCGGGCTGGGCTCGTCGCTGCGCGCCGGCCTCACTGCCCTGCACCACACTGCGGCGGTGGCCGCCCTCGTACTCCTGGTGGACATGCCCGGCATCACCCCGGCTGCGGTACGCCGGCTGGTCGCCCTGGCCGGACCGGACACCCTCGCCACCGCCGGGTACGGCGACCAGCGCGGGCACCCCGTGCTACTCGGACGGGCGCACTGGCCAGGGGTGTCCGCCCTCGCGATCGGGGACGCGGGCGCGCGCGGATACCTGCGCGAGCACGAGTCGGACCTGCGGGTGGTGCCCTGCGCCGACGTCGCCGACAACACCGACGTCGACACCCCGGCCGACCTCGACCGGGTGGTGCACGGGTCGATCGTGGCGACGGTCGATGGCTGACCGGCCACACTGGTTCCATGCGTGAGGTACTGGACGACCTGATGCGCTGGTGGCACGCGGACGCGCCGGTCGGGATGGCCACCGTCGTCGCCACCTGGCGCAGCGCGCCCCGGCAACCCGGCGCCACCATGCTGGTCGGGCCGGACGGGAGCGCGGTCGGCAGCGTCTCCGGTGGCTGCGTCGAGGCAGCCGTCTACGACCTGTGCCAGGAGGTGGTGGCCGCCGGGGTGCCGCAGTCGCAGCGCTACGGCGTGCACGACGACGACGCGTACGCGGTGGGGCTGACCTGCGGTGGCAGCATCGAGGTTTTTGTCGAACGGGTGGACCGGGGCAGCTTCCCCGACCTCGCCGACGTGGCCGCGTCGATCGCCGCGCGAACCCCGGTGGCCGTACTCACCTGCGTCGCGGGACCGGCCGAGCGGCTCGGCCGGCGGATGGTGCTGTGGCCGGACCGTCGGCGCGGATCGCTCGGCTCGGACCGGCTCGACGACGCTGCCACCGACGACGGCCGCGGGCTGCTCGCCGCCGGACGTACGGGACTGCTGCACTACGGCACCGACGGGCAACGCCGGGGCACCGGGCTGACCCTGCTGCTCAACGCGTACGCCCCACCGGCCCGGATGATCGTCTTCGGTGCGATCGACTTCGCCGCCGCGGTCGCCCGGGTGGGCACCTTCCTCGGCTACCGGGTGACGGTCTGCGACGCCCGCCCGGTCTTCGCCACCGCCCGCCGGTTCCCGGACGCCGACGAGGTGGTGGTCGACTGGCCGCACCGATACCTGGCCGAGCAGGCAACGGCCGGGCAGCTCGACGAGCGGACCGTGGTCTGCGTATTGACCCACGACCCGAAGTTCGACGTGCCGGTGCTGCGGGTCGCGCTCGACCTGCCGCTGGCGTACGTCGGCGCGATGGGTTCCCGGCGTACCCACCACGACCGGCTGGCCCGGCTGCGCGAGGCAGGAGTGCCCGAGCCGGCGCTGGCCCGGCTCGCCTCCCCGATCGGGCTGGACCTCGGTGCGCGTACGCCGGAGGAGACCGCGGTCAGCATCGCCGCCGAGATCGTGGCCAACCGCTGGGGCGGCGACGGCACCCGGCTGTCCCACACCGACGGCCGGATCCACGCCCGCACCCACCAGCCCCGCCCGCACCGCCCGTCCGGGCAGGCGCGAACCGGGTCAGCGGGGCAGGCGCAGGGCGAGGAAGAAGTCGACCCGGTCCTCGAAGCGGGACAGGTCCCGGCCGGTGAGCTGTTCGATCCGGCCGATCCGGTAGCGCAACGTGTTGACGTGCAGGTGCAGCAGGGTCGCGCACCGGGTCCATGAGCCGCCCGCGGCGAGGAACGAGTCGAGCGTCCGGAGCAGGTTCGCGTTGTGCGTCCGGTCGTACGCGAGCAGCGGGGCGAGCAGCCGGCGCTGGAACGCCCGCCGGGTGTCGGCCGGTACGCCGGCCAACAGGAGCAGGTGCGAGGCGAGTTCGTCGGCGCTGACCAGGGTTGCCTGCTCGTCGCGGGCGACCGCCGTACGCAACGCGTGGCGGGCCTCCTCGACCGCGCCGCCCAGCGCCCCCGGCCCGGCCGCCAACCCGCTCACCCCGACCGCCAACCGCCCGTTGCCGAGCCCCGGCCCGTACGCGGCGACGCCGGCCCGGATCGTCTCCAACGCGGCGGGCGCCTGCTCCGGCGACACGGCCAGCACGGCGAGCACGGTGTCGGGCGACCCCGCGTCGGTCACCGCGACCCGGTCCGCGGCCGGCCCGACCAGTTCGGCGCAGACGGTGACGGCCAGCTCCGACGGCGTACGCAGGCCGGTCAGGCTGGCGTTGAGCACCAGGAACGTCGACTCCGGAGGCAGTCCGCAGGAGAGCAGTCGGCCGCGCAGGTCGCCCTGCTCACCGCCGGTCAGGGTGGCACCGAGCTGGTCGGCGAGGCGCCGCTCGATCCGCAGTGCCTCGTCGACCTGGGCCCGTTCCAGCGCGACCAGGCTGGTCAGCTCCGCGGCGGCGTCGGCCAGCCCGCTCACCTCGGCCGCGTCCGCCGGCCCGCCGGATGGCGCGGTGTGGCCGCCGGACATCGCGGCCCCACCGGCGGTCGCCAGTGGGGCGCGCGGGGCGACCGCGCAGGCGAGCAGCCAGGAGGCCAGCCGGTGTTCGGGGCGGCCGGGCACTCCGAACACCGCGAGCCGGCGACCGTCCACGGTGACCTGTGCCGGCAGCCGGCCGGCGGCGAGGAAGGCACGCGCCACCGTCGCCCGGTCCGCCGGGGCAAGGCCGGTGGTGTCGGCGATCGATCGCCCGGTCGGCGTGAGAACCCAGCAGTCCACGCCGAGTTCGGCGGCGGCCGGCGGCAGCAGGTCGACCAGGCGTGCGCCGGCCGCCATCGCCGCCACCAGACCCCGGTGCCGGCCCAGCACGGTGGCCAGGCCACTGGCCCGCTGCGCCCACAGGGAAGGGTTCACCTCGTCGACGATGTCCCGGAAGGACACCTCGACCGGCACCTCGAACAGCGGCATCCGGTGCCGGCGGCAGGCGTCGACCAGGTCGTCGGGGACCGTACCGAAAACCGCGTCACCGGCGCCGATCGCGGTCACCGACGCCTGCGCGCAGGCGGCGACGAACGCCTCCGAGTCGGCGGCGTCGCGCCACCAGACCAGACCGGTCAGCACGATCTCGCCGCCGGACAGGTAGCGCCGGGGATCGGGCAGGTCGGTCACGTAGACCCGGCTCACCGGTCGTTCGAGCTCGTCGGCGCCGGTCAACAGGGTGAGTCGCAACCGCGGCCGGTGCAGCGCCTCGCGTAGCAGCATGAGCAGTTCCTTCCGGTCGGGCCACGGGGAGTTGACTCGGGTTTGGAGGAAGCTACGGAAACCCTACGGGTCCACTGTTGCGAATTGGGTGTTGCTGCCGGTTCAGCTACCGCTGACGGACTGTTGTACTTCTCGCAACCGCTGGGGAGGTGGAAGGCATCGACGCATCCGGCCACACCCTCGAAAGCTTCAACACCCGACCGGCCGACGAGGTCGAGCGGGACCTGCTCGCCTGCTGTGCCGTACCGGCGTGGGCGCAGAGGATGGTCGCCGGGCGGCCGTACCCGGACCTGGGGGTGCTGGTCGCGACCGCCGACGCCGCGCTGGCGGCACTGACCTGGGCGGAGGTCGCGCAGGCGCTCGCCGCGCACCCGCGCATCGGCGAGCGCCCCACCGGCACCGACCGGGAGTCGTCCTGGTCGCGCCGGGAACAGGCCGGCGTCACCGACGCCGACGCCGACACCAGGGCCGCGTTGGCGCAGGCGAACCAGGAGTACGAACGCCGCTTCGGCCACCTCTTCCTGATCTTCGCCAGTGGCCGGACGCAGGACGAGATGCTCGCCGCGGCACGGCAGCGGCTGCGCCACGA
Organism: Micromonospora sp. NPDC049523; assembly: GCF_040676775.1. Classification (NCBI taxonomy): domain Bacteria; kingdom Bacillati; phylum Actinomycetota; class Actinomycetes; order Micromonosporales; family Micromonosporaceae; genus Micromonospora; species Micromonospora sp. NPDC049523. The sequence goes on from NZ_JBFAPP010000012.1 coordinate 4,216, forward strand.
CGACGACACCGAACGCCGGGTGGTCCACGGGGAACTGCGACAGATCGCCCGGCTGCGGCTGGAACGGCTGCTCGGCACCGAACCCGCCACCACGACCGAAGCGCCGGGACCGGCGTGATGAGCGAGACCTACGCCCGGATCTCCACCCACGTGCTCGACACCGGGCGCGGGGCACCCGCCGCCGGGGTGCACGTCCGGTTCGAACGGCACGACTCCGGTGGCTGGACGCTGGTGGCGCAGGGGCGTACCGACGCCGACGGGCGGCTGCGCGACTGGGTGCCGTTGCACGACTGCCAGGCCGGTGGCTACCGGCTGGTGTTCTACGTCGAGACGTACTTCGACGGCGACACCTTCTTCCCGGAGATCACCGTCGCCTTCCAGCTCCGCGATCCGGACCAGGCGTACCACGTGCCGCTGCTGCTCGGCCGGTACGGCTACACCACCTACCGAGGGAGCTGAGCGATGTCGATCGTGCTCGGGGCCAACCAGTACGGCAAGGCCGAGGTGCGCCTGGTCCGGGTGGTCCGTGCCGGTGGGCGGCACGACCTGCGCGACCTCAACGTGAGCGTGACGCTCGCCGGTGACCTGGCCGCCACCCACCTGACCGGCGACAACACCGTGGTCCTGCCGACCGACTCGCAGAAGAACACCGTGTACGCCTTCGCCCGCGCCCACGGCGTCGACGGGATCGAGGAGTTCGGGCTGCGGCTGGCCCGGCACTTCGTCGCCTCCCAGCCGGCGATCGACACCGCCACCGTTCACATCGAGGAGTACGGCTGGCAGCGGCTCGGCCCGCACTCGTTCCAGCGGGCCGGCGGCGAGGTGCGTACCGCCACCGTGACCTGCACCGACGGGCGCACGGAGGTCGAGGCCGGGCTGACCGGGCTGGTGCTGCTCAACTCCACCGACTCGGAGTTCCACGGCTACGTCAAGGACCCGTACACGACGTTGCCGGAGACGAACGACCGGATCCTCGCCACCGCCGTCGACGCGCGCTGGCACTACCGGGGCGACAACCTCGACTGGGAAGACTCCTACGGCGCAGCCCGTGCCGGACTGGTCGACGCGTTCGTCGGGACCTACAGCCTCTCCCTGCAACAGACCCTGTACGCGATGGGCCACCGGGTGCTGACCGACCGGCCCGAGATCACCGAGGTACGGCTGTCGCTGCCGAACAAACACCACCTGCTGGTGGACCTGACCCCGTTCGGGCTGGACAACCCGAACGAGGTGTTCGTCGCGACCGACCGCCCGTACGGGCTGATCGAGGGCACCGTCCGCCGGGCCGACGACGGGACCGTCGACCCGGCGGACGGCGGGCGGCACTGATGGAGTTCCTGGCACCGGCGAGCTTCACCGACGCGCTGGCGGCGAAGGCCGCGTACCCGGAGGCGGTGCCGATCTGCGGTGGCACCGACGTGATGGTGGAGTTGAACTTCGACCGCCGCCGGCCGGGTGTGCTGCTCGACCTGAGCCGGGTCGACGCCCTGGCGCAGTGGAGTTGCGACGGTGAACTGATCCGGGTCGGTGCCGGTGTCACGTACCGGCGGATCATCGACGAACTCGGCCGCGCGCTGCCGGGGCTGGCGTTGGCCGCGCGTACCGTCGGCTCGCCGCAGATCCGCAACCGGGGCACGGTCGGCGGCAACCTCGGTTCCGCGTCGCCGGCCGGGGACGCGCACCCGCCGCTGCTCGCCGCCGGTGCCCTGGTCGAGCTGGCCTCGGTCCGCGGTACCCGCCGGGTGCCGGTGGCCGAGTTCTTCACCGGACCAAAGCGCAGCGTACGGGCGCCCGACGAGCTGATCGCGGCGTTCCTGGTGCCGCCGGCCCGGGGACCGCAGCAGTTCGCGAAGGTCGGCACCCGCAACGCGATGGTGATCGCGGTCTGCTCGTTCGGGCTGGCCCTGGACCCGGTGACGCGCCGGGTCGGCACCGGCATCGGTTCGGCCGGGCCGACGCCGCTGCGAGCCGGGGCGGCCGAGGACCTGCTCGCCGCCGACCTGCCCTGGGACGACGTCGGGGCGTTGCCGGAATCGCTGGCCCGCCGCTTCGGGGACCTCGTCGCGGCGGCGGCCAGCCCGATCGACGACGTACGCGGCACCGCCGCCTACCGCCGGCACGCGCTCGCCGTACTGGCCCGCCGGACCCTGCACTGGGCCTGGCGTGACCTTCGGGAGGGGGATCGGGGATGAGGGTCAACTGCGTGGTGAACGGGGAGCCGCGTACCGCCGACGACGTCTGGCCGGGGGAGAGCCTGCTCTACCTGCTCCGCGAACGACTCGGCCTGCCCGGCGCCAAGAACGCCTGTGAACAGGGAGAATGTGGTTCGTGCACGGTCTACCTGGACGGTACGCCGGTCTGCGCCTGCCTGGTGGCGGCCGGACAGGCGCAGGACCGCGAGGTGCGTACGGTCGAGGGGCTGTCCGGCCCGGACGGCACGCTCGACCGGGTGCAACGCGCGTTCGTCAGCGCCGGTGCGGTGCAGTGCGGGTTCTGCACACCGGGGCTGATGGTGGCGGTGCACGACCTGCTGGCCCGCGACCCGTCCCCGGCCGACCAGGACATCCGCGAGGCGCTGGCCGGGAACCTGTGCCGGTGCACCGGTTACGAGCACATCATGGCGGCCGTACGGCTGGCCGCCGCCACCCCAGCGTCCCCGGACGGTCACGATGATCATCATTGAGAACTGCGCGGTGGCGACCGTCGACGCCGACGGCACCGAGTACCTCGACGGCCACGTGGTGGTCGACGAGGGCCGGATCGTCGCCGTCGGCCCCGGTCACGCCGGCCGCTACCACCGCTCCGTACGCCGGGTCGACGGCACCGGCTGCCTGGTCACCCCCGGCCTGGTCAACACCCACCACCACCTCTACCAGTGGGCGACCCGGGGCATGGCCCAGCAGCAGAACCTCTTCGGCTGGCTCGGCGAGCTCTACCCGGTCTGGGCCGGGCTGGACGCCGAGGTGGTCGCCGCCACCACCTCCGCCGGCCTCGGCTGGCTGGCCCTGTCCGGCTGCACCACCAGCACCGACCACCACTACGTCTACCCGCGTGACGGCGGCGACCTGATGGCCGCGCAGGTCGAGGCGGCGACCGAGATCGGGCTGCGGTTCCACCCCGCCCGAGGCTCGATGGACCTCGGCCGGGCCAACGGTGGGCTGCCGCCGGACGACATCGTGGAGGACACCGACACCGCGCTCGCCGCCACCGAGGAGGCGATCGACCGGTTCCACGACCCGGACGACGACGCCATGGTCCGGGTCGCCGTCGCGCCCTGCTCGCCGTTCTCGGTCACCCCGAAACTCATGACCGAGGCCGCCGCGCTGGCCCGCCGCCGGGGCGTACGGCTGCACACCCATCTCGCCGAGACCATCGAGGAGGAGGGTTACTGCCGCGAGACGCACGGCTGCACCCCGGTCGAATACGCCGAACGCCTCGGCTGGCTCGGCCCGGACGTCTGGCTGGCCCACGGGGTCCACCTCGACGACCACGCCGTCGGCCGGCTCGCCGCCACCGGCACCTCGGTCGCACACTGCCCCAGTTCCAACGCCCGCCTCGGCGCCGGCATCGCCCGCACCCGGGACCTGCTCGATGCCGGGGTGCCGGTCGGCCTCGGTGTCGACGGGCCCGCGTCGCAGGAGGCGAACCAGCTCGGCGCCGAGCTGCGCCAGGCGCTGTACGCCGCCCGGCTGCGCGGCGGCCCGACGGCGCTCACCGCCCGGCAGGCCCTCGCGCTCGGCACCACCGGCGGCGCCCGCTGCCTCGGCCGTGAGGACCAGATCGGCTCGATCGAGCCCGGCAAGCTCGCCGACCTGACCGTGTGGCGGATCGACGGGCTCGGCCACGTCGGCATCGACGACCCGGTTGCCGCGCTGGTGTTCGGCCCGCCCGCCCCGGTCGAACTGCTGCTCGTCGGGGGTCGACCGGTGGTCGAACGCGGCGAACTGCGTACGGCCGACGAGCGGGACCTGATGCGGCGGATCCGCCGGGCGCACCGAACCCTGATCCGGAGGTCCCGCGCATGAGCACACCGGTCAGCACGACGGCCCCCGCCACCACCGTGGAGGGTGGTGTCGGGCAGAGCGCGCGGCGGCCGGACGGGCGGCTGAAGGTCACCGGGGAGTTCGCCTTCTCCTCCGACCTGTGGGCCGACGACATGCTCTGGGGCGCGACGCTGCGCAGCCCGTACCCCCGGGCCCGGCTGCTGCGCATCGACCTGACCGCGGCGCTCGCCCTGCCGGGGGTGTACGCGGTCCTCACCGCCGACGACGTGCCCGGCACGAAGTGCTACGGCCTGGAGACCGCCGACCAGCCGGTGCTGGCCTGGCCGGAGGTGCATTACCAGGGTGAGGCGATCGCGATCGTCGCCGCCGACCACCCGGAAACCGCCCGCCGCGCGGTGGCCCGGATCGAAGTCGACTACGAGGTGCTCGACCCGGTCACCGACGCCGAGGCGGCACTGGCCGGCGGACACCTGGTCCGGCACGTCCCGGTCCGGTACGGCGACCCTGCGGCGACCGCCGACGTGGTGGTCACCGGTGAGTACCGGGTCGGCATGCAGGACCAGGCGTTCCTCGGCCCGGAGTCCGGCCTCGCCGTGCCGGCCGAGGACGGCGGCGTCGATCTGTTCATCGCTACCCAGTGGCTGCATGTCGACCAGGCGCAGGTGGCCGCCTGCCTCGGCCTGCCGCCGGAACTGGTCCGGCTCAGCCTGGCCGGGGTCGGCGGCGCGTTCGGTGCCCGCGAGGACCTCTCCATGCAGGTGCACGCCAGCCTGCTGGCACTGCACACTCGGCGCCCGGTGAAGATGGTCTACTCCCGCGAGGAGTCGTTCTTCGGGCACGTACACCGGCACCCGGCCACGTTGCGCTACGAACACGGTGCCACCCGCGACGGAAAACTCGTCTACGTCAAGGCCCGGATCCTGCTCGACGGCGGTGCCTACACCTCCAGCACCCCGGCGGTGGTGGCCAACGCCGCCACCCTCGGCATCGGCCCGTACCAGGTGCCGAACGTGACCATGGACGCGTACGGGGTGCGGACCAACAACCCGCCGTGCGGGGCGATGCGCGGCTTCGGCGCGGTCCAGGCGTGCTTCGCGTACGAGTCGCAGATGGACAAGCTCGCCGACGCGCTCGGACTGGATCCGGTCGACCTGCGCACTCGTAACGCGTCGGTCGAGGGTGCGGTGATGCCGACCGGGCAGGTGGTCGACGGGCCCGCCCCGGTGGCCGAACTGCTGGCCCTGGTCCGGAACCGACCGGCGGCACCACCGGCCGCCGACGACCCACGGGAACGCCCCGGCGGGGTGGCCAACACCACCCGAGGCGAGGGCGTCGTGCGCGGGGTCGGCTACGCCATCGGGATCAAGAACGTCTGCTTCTCCGAGGGCTTCGACGACTACTCCACCGCCCGGGTCCGGCTGGAGCTGATCAACGGTGAGCCGGCGGTGCTGGTGCACACCGCCGCCGCCGAGGTCGGCCAGGGCCTGGTCACCGTGCAGGCGCAGATCGCCCGTACCGAACTCGGGGTCGCCCGGGTCACCGTGGCGACCGCCGACACCGCGGTCGGCAGCGCCGGGTCGTCGTCGGCGTCGCGGCAGACGTACATGACCGGGGGCGCGGTCCGCGCGGCCTGCCAGGCGGTACGGACGAAGCTGCTGGCCCGCCTCGGCGCCGCCGACCCGGCAGCGCGGCTGGTCGACGGGCGGGTGGTCGACGGGACCGGTGCGACCGTCGCCGACCTGGTCGAACTGCTCGGCGACGAGCCGCTGGAGGAGACCGTCCAGTGGCGGCACCGGCCGACCGAGTCGCTGCACCCGCTCACCGGCCAGGGCAACGCCCACGTCCAGTACGCCTTCGCCGCCCACCGCGCCACCGTCGACGTGGACACCGAACTCGGCCTGGTCCGGGTGGTCGAGATCGCCACCGCCCAGGACGTCGGCAAGGCGGTCAACCCGCAGGCGGTGCTGGGGCAGATCCACGGTGGCACCATCCAGGGCCTCGGGCTGGCGGTGATGGAGGAGATCCGGGTCGTCGACGGGCTGATCCGTAACCCGTCCTTCACCGACTACCTGATCCCGACCATCCTCGACTCGCCGCCGATGCTGGTGGACGTGCTGGAGATGGCCGACCCGCACGCCCCGTACGGGCTGCGCGGGGTGGGAGAGCCGCCGACCATCTCGTCCACCCCGGCGGTGGTCGCCGCGATCCGTGCCGCCACCGGCCGGGCCCTCACCACCGTCCCCGTACGCCCCGAACACCTCGTCGACTAGCGGCGTGGGCGGCTGCTGTCGGGCGGGTCGGCGCGGTTAGGGTGGGGAAAATCCGCCCGGCAGAACTTTTTTCGAGGATTTCCGGTCGAGGATGTCGAGACGGCGGCGCCTGCTTCTACCTGACTGTGAGAGCGCCGCAGACGGGCGCGCAGGCTTGAGGAGCAAGACGTGAAGTACATGTTGCTGATGCAGTTCAGCTTGGCGAACGCCGACTTCCCCTCGATCGACACCTGGACCCCCGAGGAGATCCAGGCGCACATCGGGTTCATGCGCGACGCGAACGGCAAGCTGACCGCCGCCGGGGAACTGGTCGACGCCCAGGGCCTGGCCGGGGCGGACCAGGCGAAGATCGTACGGGGTGGTGGCGGCGGTTCGGCCGTGGTGACCGAGGGGCCGTTCGCCGAGACGAAGGAGTTCCTGGCCGGCTACTGGATCGTCGACACCGAGACCCCCGAGCGGGCCGTCGAGATCGCCGCCGGCCTGTCGGCCGCACCCGGTCCCGGCGGTCGCCCGCTGAACATGCCGATCGAGGTACGCCCGGTCATGTCCGCGCCGCCGCAGGAGATCTGAAGCTGAACGGCAACCGACACGTCGATGACCTGCTGCGCGAGCTGGCGCCGCAGGTCGTCGGCGTGCTCACCCGGCGGTTCGGTGACTTCACCATTGCCGAGGACGCGGTGCAGGAGGCGCTGCTGGCCGCCGCGACCCAGTGGCCGCAGGAGGGGCTGCCGGACAACCCGCGCGGCTGGCTGATCCAGGTCGGCTACCGCAGGATGATCGAACTGGTACGCAGCGAGCAGGCCCGGCGCAACCGGGAGGACCTCGCGGCCCGGCGTGAGCCGTACGACCTGCTCGCCGCACCGGCCGCCGACCTGGAGGCGACCGCGGACCGGGACGACACACTGGTTGTGCTCTTCATGTGCTGCCACCCGGCGCTGTCGGCGGCCTCGGCGATCTCGCTGACCCTGCGCGCCGTCGGCGGCCTGTCCACGGCCGAGATCGCCCGAGCCTTCATGGTGCCCGAGGCGACCATGGCACAGCGGATCAGCCGGGCCAAGCAGCGCATCAAGGCCTCCGGTGTCCCGTTCTCGATGCCGGACCGCGAGGACCGGGCCCGCCGGCTGGAGGCGGTGCTGCACGTGCTCTACCTGATCTTCAACGAGGGCCACACCAGCAGCGCCGGCCCGGACCTGCGGCGCGTGGAGCTGTCGGGCGAGGCGATCCGGCTGGCCCGAGCCGTGCACGCCCTGCTGCCCTCGGACAGCGAGGTTGCCGGGCTGCTGGCGTTGATGCTGCTCACCGAGGCCCGCAGCGCCGCTCGCACCGGGCCCGACGGTGCGCTGATCTCCCTGGCGGACCAGGACCGCAGCCGCTGGGATTCGGCCGCCATCGCCGAGGGCGTCGCGCTGGTCACCGCCGCGCTGCCCCGGGGCCCGGTCGGCCCCTACCAACTCCAGGCGGCCATCGCCGCACTGCACGACGAGGCACCGAGCGCGGAGAAGACCGACTGGCCGCAGATCCTCGCCCTGTACCAGGTGCTGGAACGGCACTCGGCGAACCCGGTGGTGTCACTCAACCGGGCCGTGGCGACCGCGATGGTGCACGGCCCGGCCGTCGGCCTCGACGCCCTCGCGACCCTGGACACCGACCCGAGGATGTCCGGGCACCACCGCCTCTACGCGGCCAGGGCACACCTGTACGAGATGCTCGGTGACCGGGCGGCCGCGATCGAGAATTACCGCTCGGCGGCCGGCCGGACGACCAGCCTGCCCGAACAGCACTATCTGACGCTGCGGGCGGCCCGCCTCGCGAAGCAGTCCTAGCGCGGGCCCTCGCGAAGCAGTCCTAGCGCGGGCCCTCGCGGAGCAGTCCTAGCGCGGGCCCTCGCGGCGACGGGCGGGGCCGGTGCTCGGGCGCCGGGCGCCGACACGCGGCGTACGGACCGTGGCGGTTTTCTTGGGCGCCCGGTCGAAGTCCCGTGCCGCGGCGGCCACCGTCTCGTCCGGGTCGTCCTCGAGGGCACGCCGGATGTGCGCCGGGACGAGGGGCGACGTCGCCATCGACAGCCGCACCTGCACCGCGCGGTCGTCGACCAGGCGGTGCAGATCCTCCTCGTCGAGTTCGAGCGAACGTACGAGCGTGGCCCGGACGTCGACCACCGAATCGCGGGCCAGCGCGCGGCGCTGCTCGGCGGAGGTCCGGGTGTTGCGGGCCAGCCCCTTGCGTACGCGCGCGGTCCGGTCGGCCAGCAGCGCGGTGATCACGTCGGGGTCCTGGGTGTGGATGGCGAGTCGTTCCCGTACCTCGGGTGAGACGTCTTCGATCAGGATCGCGGCCAGTTCGGGTTCGAGTTCCTTCGTCTCGGCGAGCAGACCACGCAGTTCCTTGTCCTGCGCCTGGGCCATCGCCCGGCGTACCGACTCGTCGCAGCCCGGGTTGCCGGCGACCGCCCAGCGGACCCACCGGTCGGCGTCTCGGACGAGCCGCAGCAGGTTTCCGGCCGAGGTCGAAGGGTTGCGCGCCACCGCCTCGCGTACGTCCCGGTCGTGGTCGCGGGTCAGCGGTCGCAGGGCCTGCGCCGGTGCGTCCGTACGGGTCGCCACCGCCCTGCGGACCACGGGCGACGCGTCGGAGGCCAGCTCGTAGAGCGTCGTCTGCGACGTGGCGGGGTTCTGTGCGAGGGCAAGCCGGGCGTCGACGCTCCCGCCGAGGTCGCGGTGCGCGGTGTCCGACCCGCTGTGCCGGTCGGAACCGTCGACGTCCTGCTGATTTGCCATGGGTGAATCCTCTCACGGGTCGACTCGGGCACCGTGGGCCCCGACCGGCGTACGCCAGGCCACCCGGGTTTGCCGTTCGCGGCGCTCAGGTGGCAGCGTGCTTCGACATGGGTGATCAACACGAGGCGGTCCTGTCGCAGGCGGTACGGCTGCGGGAGGAGGGGACCGCGCAGGCGCGCGAGCGCCTGGTGGGTCTCGTGGACCGGCATCCGTGGGACGCGGCGATCGCGTACCAGGCAGCGTGGGCACATGACGCCGCCGGACTGGAGGCGGAGGCGGTCCCGTTCTACGAGCGGGCGCTACGGGGCACGGGTCTGTCCCCGCAGGATCGGCACGGGGCGTACCTGGGACTCGGCAGCACGTACCGGGTGCTGGGCCGTTACGAGGAGTCGCTGGCGACGCTGCGGCGGGCACTGGAGGAGTTCCCGGACGACCCGGCCCTGCGTACCTTCCTGGCGATGGCGCTCTACAACGTCGGCGAGGCCCGGGAGGCGGTACGGAGCCTGCTCAAGGTGATCGTGGCCACCAGCGGGGACGCGCGGGTGCAGGGATACCGCCGGGCGATCGGGTACTACGCCGACAACCTGGACGAGACGCAGTAGCGGCGAGACGCAGTAGCGGCGGACCGCTCAGGCCGGCGGTGGCGCGGTGCTGTCCCGGACGACCAGTTCGGTGGGGAGCAGGACGTGTTCGGCCGTGACCGTACGCCCGGCGCGGGTGTCCTCGATCGCCCGGGTGAGCGCGGCGGCGGCGACCCGACCCTTGGCCTCGACGTCCTGGCGGACGGTGGTCAGCGCCGGCCGGAGCTGCGTGGCCAGCGGGCTGTCGTCGAAGCCGACGACCGACAGTTCCGCCGGCACCCGGATCCCGAGTTCCTCGGCGGCCTGGAGAGCACCGTAGGCGACCGCGTCGGAGAAGCAGAGGATCGCCGTCGGGCGGTCGGGGCGGTCCAGCAGCAGCCGGGCACCCACCTTCGCCTGCCCCGGCACGGATCCGTCCTGACGCGCCACCAACGGGGTGATCCCGGCGGCGTCGAGCGCGTCGCGCCAGCCGAGCAGCCGTTGCCGGGAGGCGTGCCCGTCGACCGCGACGTCGTCGAGCTCGATCAGTCCGTGCGTGCCGTGCAGGCCGGACATCAGCAGTCCGATCCTCCGGTGTCCCAGCTCGACGAGATGCGCGGCGGCGGCCCGGGCGCCGGACCGGTCGTCCACGTTGGCGGCGGGGATGCCGTCGACCGGGTCCTGGTCGACGTAGACCAGGGGAAGCCGGCGACGGGTCAGGTACTGGACCGCGGTCGACGTCGGATCGCAGGAGTAGACCAGCGCGCCGTCCATCGCGACGTCCCGCGCCGGGATCACCTCGCCGTCGTCCGACGACGTCAGCAGGGTCAGTGCCAGACCGGTCGGGCCGAGCTGTTCGGCGATCGCACCGAGGAAGCTGGTGGCGACCAGGTCGGTGAAGGCGAAGCGCAGGGAGGAGGTCAGCACGATGCCGACGGCTCCGGTGGTGCCCTTGGCCAGGGCCCGTCCCGCCGGGTCGGGCCCGGCGTAGCCGACCTCGCGGGCGGCGTCGAGGATCCGTTCGCGTAGCGCGGCGGAGAGCTGGTCGGGTTTGGAGAACGCGTTCGACACGGTCATCCGGCTCACGCCGACGCGGTCGGCGATCGTCTGCAACGTCACCCGTGGCGCCACGTCACCGCCAGTTGCTGATCTGCGTCCGTCGCCGAGGGCCGGGGGAGTGGCCGCCGAGGCGGATGGTCCGTTCGGCGCCGACGGTTGGGCGACGGGCACCGGTGTGCGCATCGAGGTTAGCAGGCAGCCGGTCGGGTCGGCTCGATCGCGCGGGCGGCGCGGACGAGTCCTTCGGCGATCTTCGTACGGACCAGCCGCGCGCGTTGCGGCCGTTCGACGTACGCGACGACCGGGGCGTCGGGGCGGGCGCTGTTGAACTCGAACTCGACGTCGTTGAGGGCGATGACAAAGGCGGCGGGCAGTTCCATGACGACCTCCGGGGTGGGCGCGATTTCTTCTGTACCGATACAGTAAGCCCGGTGACTGTACCGGTCAAGAGATTTCCTTGACCGGTACAGAAAGCGTTCCGGATCGAGGAGCGGGGCGGTGTCGAAAACCGGTCGCCCGGTCCGGGCCGCGAGCGCTACCGTTCGATCGCCGCGTTCCCTACCGAGGAGGCGATCACGATGAGCCGTGACTACGACGCCGAGCCGTCCTTTTGAGTCGACCAGCAAGCGCCGCAGGGGGTTCCCTCTAGCGAGTCGCAGGTGAAACGGGGGCACCGGGTCGTCGGTGTCGACACCGAACTGGTCGAGAAGCTCGGCGGCAAGGACCCCTGTCCATGTGGTTCCGGGCGGCGGTTTCCGCCGCTGCTGCCGTACCGGTGGGCGGTTTGACGACACCAACGCCCACTACTACCGGCGAGACTGATGTTCCCGAGGGGTGCCGGGTGACCCGGCACCCCTCGCTTGTCGTCGCTCCAGGGCTCCTCGGGTGTTCCAGGGAAGCCCAGGTCAGGGCCAGGACGGCGGTCTAGAGTCGGATGTGAGCCGGCTCGACCGGTATGCGACCTGCGCCGAGTGCCCGCCTGCCTTGCGGACGTAGAGGAAGGGCGACGATGAGCACCATCACCACCAAAGACGGCACCGAGCTGTACTACAAGGACTGGGGCGAGGGTCCGGTCGTCACGTTCTCGCACGGGTGGCCGTTGAGCGCAGACGCCTGGGACGGGCAGATGCTCTTCCTCGTACAGAACGGGTTCCGGGTGGTCGCGCACGACCGTCGCGGCCACGGCCGGTCGAGCCAGACCTCCGCCGGCAACAACATGGACGGGTACGCGGACGACCTCGCCGCCGTCATCGAGGCGCTCGACCTCACCGGTGCCAGCCTCGTCGGCCACTCCACCGGTGGTGGGGAGGTGGCGCGCTACATCGGTCGGCACGGCACCGGGCGGGTCGCCAAGGCGGTGCTCATCTCGGCGGTGCCGCCGCTGATGTTGCAGACCAAGGCCAACCCCGAAGGGCTGCCGAAGAGCGTCTTCGACGAGCTGCGTGCCGGGCTCTTCAAGGACCGGTCGCAGTTCTACAAGGATCTCGCCCTGATGTTCTACGGCGCGAACCGGTCGGGGGCGAAGGTCTCGCAGGGCATCCTGGACCAGTTCTGGCTCTGGAGCATGCAGTCGGGGCTGAAGAACGCGTACGACAGCATCGAGGCCTTCTCCGAGACGGACTTCACCGAGGACCTGAAGAAGTTCGACATCCCGACCCTGGTCATGCACGGCGAAGACGACCAGATCGTCCCGGTCAAGGACTCGGGGCCGAAGTCGGCCCAGCTCATCCCGGGTTCACAGGAGATCTACTACCCCGGTGCGCCGCACGGGATGACCGCGACCCTGCAGGACAAGGTCAACGAGGACCTGCTCGCCTTCCTCAAGAGCTGACGTCGCGGCGCTACCACGGCCGGGCTATGCCGCCACCTCGGCGAAGAACCGACGCAGCGTGTCGGCGACCAGGGTGGGTGCGGTCATGGTCGCGAAGTGCGACTGGCCCGGCCAGATGATCTGCCGTGCGCCGGGAATGGTGGCGGCCAGGTTGTTCATCGTGGTCGGCATCGGCTCCCAGGTGTCGGCACCCTGCATCACCAGGGTCGGTACGGCGATCCGGGCCCACCGGGTCAGGTCGGTGCCGTCCCCGGCGAGCGCTTCGAGATCGTGCAGCCAGCCGATCGCCGAGCGCCGCGCCTCGACCGGGTCCGGCGTCCTGTCCCCGGCCGCGGCCGCGAATGCCGCCACGACCTCGGCCGGCACCCGCGTCACCTCGTTCAGGACCGCGGCCATCGCCCGGGCGTCGTCACGTTCGAAGGCCGAACGGTAGCGGTCGAGCAACGGCCCGATCTCCGGGCCGGCGGCGAAGAGCGGGGCCTCGAAGACGGCCAGGGAACGCAGGCCGCGCGGACCTGTCGACGCGGCGTGCAACGCCAGGGTCGCCCCGTACGAGGCGCCGACGAGATGTACGGGCTTGCCCGAGGACCCGCGCGCCGCCTCGATGACCGCGATCAGGTCGGCGGTCTCGTCCGCGAACGACTTGACGGCCGGCGGGACGTCGCTGGGACCGTACCCGCGCCGGGCCGGCAGCCACAGCTGGTAGCCGTCGGCGAGCTGCTCGGCGACCGTGGCCCAGGAGTGCAGCCCGCCGCCCGAGCCGTGCACGAGGACGACCGGGTCGCCCGCACCCAGGCGCCGGACCACCAGGCGGGTGCCGCCCGCCGAGCGGACGTACTGGTCGTGGGTGTCGTGGATGTTCATCGCTGTTCCTTCGTGCTGGTCGGCCAGTTGCTCAGGGTGGTGTGGACCGCGTCGAGGATGCCGCTCCACGACGCGTCGATCTCGCGGGGATGTCCGAATCCGTCCACGGTTTCGAGGCTCGCGAAACCGTGGAAGGTGCTGCGTACGAAACGCATGGCGTCGGTCAGCGCCGGTTCGTCGAGCCCGTAACCGCGAAGCATCGCGTAGCTCAGCTCGATCAGGCGCAGATGCCCTGCGGACCTGGTGCCGACCTCGGGCGGCAGTGGGAGCTGGGTTGCCGCGTACTGCCCGGGGTGCGCCACCGCGAACGCCCGGTACGCGTCGGCGAACCCGACGAGCGCCTGCTTGCCGGCACGACCGGCCACGGCGAGCGCGAGTTCGTCGCTGAACGTGGCCGCCGCCCGGACCGCGACCTGCTCGATCAACGTGTCGCGACTGCGGACGTGCACGTAGAGGGCGGCGTCTGTCACCCCGAAGTGTCGGGCGACCGCCGCGACGGTCAACCGCGACAACCCGACCTCGTCGGCCAGTTCGGCGGCGGCGGCCGAGACCCGCTCGGTCGTCAAACCCTGCCGTGGCATATCGATCTTCCTTACACTAAGAAATAACTTAGGGACCCTAAGATAGCACCGGGTCGACCGGGCCTCGCTAGGCTGGTCAGGTGCGTCTCGTGATCATGGCGGACACCCACCTGCCGAAGCGGGCCCGTGACCTACCGGCGCAGGTGTGGGCCGCGGTCGACACCGCCGACGTGGTCGTACACGCCGGTGACTGGGTCAACGAGGCGCTGCTCGACGCCCTGAGCGCGCGCAGCGCCCGGCTGGTCGGCGTTTACGGCAACAACGACGGGCCCGAGCTGCGGGCACGGCTGCCGGAGATCGCCCGGGCCGAACTGGACGGGCTCCGGGTCGCGGTCGTCCACGAGACCGGGCCGTCCGGCGGGCGGGAGAACCGCTGCGCGGCCCGGTTCCCGGACACCGACCTGCTGATCTTCGGCCACTCGCACATCCCCTGGGACAGCGAGGCACCCGGCGGGCTGCGACTGCTCAACCCCGGCTCGCCCACCGACCGCCGCCGGCAGCCGTACGCCACCTATCTCACGGCGGAAATCACCGGTGGGCGACTGGACGCCGTCACCCTGCACCCGCTCTGACCGGGCCGTCCGACCCTCGCGCGCTCGCTCGCCATCCGGCGCGGGTGCTGCCACGACCGGCGCGTCCAGCGTGGACCGACGATTCGGGCGACCACCCGACATCTGCCATGATGGTGCCTCGTGACTCTCGTTGATCTCGCCCATCGGGTGAACACCGTCGCCCGCCTGTCCGGCCGGTTCGTGCTCCGTTCCGGCCGTGTCGCCGACGAGTACTTCGACAAGTACCGCTTCGAGGCCGACCCGGTGCTGCTCGACGCCCTGGCCGCCGAGATGGCCGCGCTCGTACCGCCGGACACCGAGGTGCTCGCCGGGCTGGAACTCGGCGGCATCCCGGTGGTGACCGCGCTGGGCCGGCACACCGGGCTGCCGTGCGCGTTCGTCCGCAAGGTCGCGAAGTCGTACGGCACCGCCAGGCTGGCCGAGGGCGCCGACGTCGGTGGTGCCCGCGTCCTGGTCGTCGAGGACGTGGTGACCTCCGGCGGCCAGATCGCCATCTCCACCGGCCAGCTCCGCGAGCTGGGGGCGAAGATCGAGCACGCGCTCTGCGTCATCGACCGCCAGGAGGGCGGCGCCGAGGCGCTGGCCGCCGACGGGATCGCGCTGCGGTCGCTGCTCACCCGCGCCGACCTCGACCGGGCCGCGACCGCCTGACCCGCCGGACCCGCGCGGGCCCTAGAGCGCGGCGTACGGAGTGTGCTCCACCGGGACCGCCTCGCCGGCCGAGACCGGTCCCGGTGGGGTGCCGTCGCCGAACGGGCGGCCACCGAGCGACTCCCGCCCGTGCGGGTCGAGCCAGCCGGAAAGGTCCGGGCCGCTCGGTACGATGCCGGTCGGGTTGATGTCCCGGTGCACCACGTAGTAGTGCCGCTTGATCTGGTCGAAGTCGACCGTGTCCCCGAAGCCCGGCGTCTGGAACAGGTCACGGGCGTACGCCCACAGCACCGGCAGCTCGGTCAGCTTCTGCCGGTTGCACTTGAAGTGCCCGTGGTAGACGGCATCGAAGCGGACCAGCGTGGTGAACAGCCGGACATCGGCCTCGGTGATCGTGTCGCTGACCAGGTAACGCTGTCCCTCAAGTCGGGCGGAGAGCCAGTCGAGCCGGTCGAACAGCCGCTTGTACGCCCGCTCGTACGCCTCCTGGGAGCCGGCGAAGCCGCAGCGGTAGACGCCGTTGTTCACGTCGGCGAAGACCACCCGGTTCACCTGCTCGATCTCCTCCCGCAGCTCCTGCGGGTAGAGCTTCGGGGCGCCCGGCCGGTGGTAGGCGGTCCACTCGGTGGAGAGGTCGAGCGACATCTGCGCGTAGTCGTTGGTGACCACCTGCCCGGTCGGTACGTCGACGATGGCCGGGACGGTGATGCCGCGCTCGTAACCGGGGAAGCGGGCGAAGTACGCCTCCTGGAGGCGTTCGATGCCGAGCACCGGGTCGCGCCCGCCCGGATCGAGGTCGAACGTCCAGCTCCGCTTGTCGTGGGTCGGCCCGGCCAGGCCCAGCGACAGGACATCCTCCAGCCCCAGCAGCCGGCGGACGATCACCATCCGGCTCGCCCACGGGCACGCCCGGCTGGCCACCAGCCGGTACCGGTCGGGTTCCACCGGATAGCCGTCCCGCCCGTCCGCGGTGATCCGGGTGGCGATGTAACGCTGGTCGCGGGTGAATTCGCCGCCGGGATTCACGTAGGTGCCGCCGGCATCGTTCGTCTTCGACATGCCGCTATCGTCGCGCATCCGGCGCGTACCGGACGCCCGTTTACCGCCGCCGACGAGATCGGACGCACCGGCCGCCGCCCGGTGTACGGGCGACGGCCGGCGGGGTTGGGCGTGGATCAGAGGGTGAGCGTCCAGGTGTTGATGTAGCCGGTGTCGATCGAGGCCACGTCCTGCACCCGCAGCCGCCAGGTGCCGTTCGCCGCCTCACTGGACAGGTTCGCCGTGTACGTGGTGTTCACGTTGTCGGCGCTGTCGCTGGAGCTGTTCTTCAGCCGGTACGCGCTGTTGTCCGGCGCGACCAGGTCGATGACCAGGTCACCACGGTAGGTGTGGACGATGTTGACCGCGATCGTCGAGCCGGTCCCGGCGTTGCGGTTGCAGCCGGCGATGGTGATGCTGCTGGTCACCGCCGCACCGTTGTCCGGGATGGCGACGTCGGTGCCGTTGGTGCCGGAGCAACCGCCACCCCCGCCACCGGTCACCGTCAGCGCGTACGACGTCGAGTGCGACACGCTGCCGGTCCCGGTGACCGTCACCGTGTACGTGCCGGCCGGGGTCGACGCCGAGGTGCTCAGCGTCAGGGTGGACGAGCCCCCGGCGGTCACCGACGACGGGCTGAACGCGGCGGTCGTACCCGAGGGCAGGCCGCTGGCGGAGAGCGCGACCGTCTGCGCGGACCCGGCGGTCACCGCGGTGCTGATCGTGGTCGTCGCGGCCGCACCCGGCGCGACGCTGCCGGCGGTCGGCGACGCCGAGATGGAGAAGTCGTTCGACGCCGTGCCACAGGTCGGCTCGCTCGACTGGGCCGGCACGCTGATCGCGTTCCAGGCCGCCTTGACCGTGTTGAACTCGGTGCAGCTACCCGGGTAGAGGTTCTTCGCCGCGTTCAGGGTGGCGACCCGGATGTTGGCGTAACGCCAGCTCGAGGTCTTGGCCAGCAGGGCGTTGTAGTAGATCTCGCCGGCCTTGCGGATGCTGATGCCGGTGACCGTGGAGCTGTTGCAGGTCGGGCTCGCCGGCTTGCCGCTGCCCGGGTTGGAGCCCTCGGCGGTCAGGTAGAACCAGTGGTTCAGCGGACCGGCGGCGGCGTGCACCTCGGTGTTCGGGATCGAGGTGGACCAGCAGTTCGGGTCGCCGGCCAGCGACGGGTTGTACATGTAGCGGATCGGGCCCTCGCCGACCAGGTCCACCTCCTCGCCGACCTGGTAGTCCGGCGGGTCGTTGGCGTTGTTGGCGAACGCCTCGGTCAGCGCGCCGAAGATGTCGCCGGTCGACTCGTTGATGCCGCCGTTCTCGTTGCCGCTGCCCGCGCCGCCCGGGGTGTACTGGAAGACGGCGTGGCCCAGCTCGTGCGCGACCACGTCGATCGGGGTCGCCTGGCGGGTGTTGGCCTGGTTGTGGCCGAAGTTGACGTAACTGCCGTTCCAGTAGGCGTTCACGTCGTTGAGGCCGACCCGGATCGGCGGGCTGCCGCCGCTGCCGGTGATGCCGTTGCGGCCGAACCAGGAGCCGAGCAGGTCCCACTCGCGCTGCGCGGCGTACATGGCGTCGACGCAGGCGGTTTCCAGGTTGGTGCCGGAGCCGTTGCCCCAGGTGTCGTCCGTGCCGGTGTACGCGGTGCCGGTCTGCCCGCCGCAGCGCAGCCCGGACCGGGTCGTGTCGGTCATCGAGTACGACGACCCGGAGCCCGAGGTGTTGATGCTGACCGTGCCGTTGTAGTAGCTGTTACCGGTGCCCGCGCGGACCTCGTCGTACGAGTCCGCGACCGCGCCGCTCACGGCGTCGACGAAGACGTGCAGCTTGCTCGGCGCGTTGCCGATCGAGCCGGTGACGACCGTCTCCCAGGCGAGTCGGGGCGCACCCCAGGCGAGCACCACCAGGCGCGGGGTGGTGGTCTCGGTTGCCTTGGTGAGCTGGGCGGCGGCGGTGGCGGCCGCCCGGTCGGTGCTCACCGCCGGGGCGGTGTCGACCGTGATGGCGGACTCCTGCGCGACGGCGGTGCCGCGTACCGCACCGGTCGAGTCGGTGGTGACGACAACGTCGCCGCCGACCACCGGCAGGCCGCGGTAGCTGCGCTCGTACGTGACGTAGTGCAGCCCGCGGTTGCCGACCTGCACCCCCGTACGGCGCAGTGCGTCACCGGCGGACCGGTGCAGCGCCGGGGCGGCGCTGTCGACGAGCTGGTCGGCTGCGGTGGCGGCCAGCTGCGCGGGGGCGGCGCTCGGTGCGGCCGGTGCGGGTGCGGGTGCCGCGACACCGGGTGTCGCGGTCAGCGTCAGTGCCGTGCCGGTGGCGAGCGCCACCAGGCTGTGGCTGAGAACCTTACGTCTCACCTGGGTACTCCTTCTTCCGCCCGATAGGACGGGTCAGCCCGGGGGTTGGCCGGCCGCACCGGTGGGTGACGGCGGGCCGGTCGACAGTGGAGACAACGAGAACGTGCGATGACACGCTAGGCATCGACGCTGGTCACCGAATCAGGGAAATCCCTTGCCGCCGCGCGGGCCGCCCTCGACGGCGTTGGACGGGTCGGGAGCTCAGCGTTCGTTGAGGCGCGAGCTGAGCTGGGTGCGGGACCGGACGCCGAGCTTGCGGTAGACCCGGGTCAGGGTCGCCTCGACGGTCTTCACGCTGATGAACAACCGGGTGGCGATCTCCCGGTTGCTCGCCCCCTGCCGGACCAGCCCGGCGATGTGCGCCTCGGTCGAGGTGAGCCCCTCGGGGCCGCCGTTCGACTGCCGGTCCCCGTCACCGCTACCCGCCCCGGCCACGAGTCGCGGGTGGTCGGCCGTACGGGCGACACCCTCGGGCGCGTACGGGCCGGTCGAGACGCCCTCGGCCCGGGCCAGCGTCCGGGTGGTCTGCTCCACCCACGGCTTCGCCTCGACCTGCAGGAAGATGGTCAGCGCGGCGCCGACCGCGACCCGGGCGGCCGCGTACCGCCGTCGGCGGCGTTCGGCACCGCCCTGGACCAGCAGCGCGTGCCCGCGTTCGATCGGCTGGTGCAGGGTGGCGAAGCACTCCGCCGCGGCGGCGGACAGGTCCACCGCCGAACCCGGGTCACCGCGTTCGGCGAGCACCAGGGCCGCCGCCCGGTCGAGCTGCGCCAGCACACCGGTGCAGTGGCCGAGCCGCAGCGCCGCCCGTCGCCCCTGCGCGATGGTCTCGGTCGCCTCGTCGTACGCGCCCAGCGCGGCCAGGCCGGCGGCCAGGTCACCGTGCCAGCGCAGCATCGACGGGTCGGCGACGCCCTGGGCGGCCTCCAGGTCACGCAGCCGGCGCAACGCCTCCACCCCGGCCCGGTGCTGCCCCGCGCGCAGTCGCGCCTGGCCGAGCACGTGCAGGTTGCGGCAGAGGAAGATGCTGTCGCGTTCCTGCTCGGAGGCGCGCACCCCGCGTTCGGCGTACGCGAGGGCGCGGGCCACGCTGCCGCCGGCCAGTTCCGCCACCGCCAGGGTGTACCAGCAGGGGCCGGGGCTGAGTCGGGTCTGCTCGCAGACGCGCATCGCCCGCTGCGCGTGCTGCAACGCCTCCCGGCACCGGCCGGCGCGGGCGGATACCTCGGCCAGGCTGCGCAGCACCCCGATCAGCTCCTCACCGCCACCGCGCTCGGCCGTGGCGAGCATGGTGAGCAGTTCGGCGCGGGCGGCGTCGAGCCGGTCGTCGGCGAGGGCGAACCGGGCGGACAGGTAACGCGGGGTCAGGTGCAGCCAGCCGGTCAGCTCCGGCACCGGCAGCGCGAGCGCGCGGGCCAGGGTGTCGACGTAGTCCGGGTGGCCGCGTACCCGCTGCACCTGGGCCCGTACGCCGAGTGCCATCGCCTCGGTGATCCGGTCGCCCGCGGCCCGCGCGGCGGCGATCGCGCCGTCGATCTCGGCGACCGCCCGGTCCGGGGTGCCGGCGACCAGCGCGCGCCAGGCCAGCCGCAGCCGCAGCGGCCCGAGCAGTGCGACCTCGCTCTCGGCGTCGGCGAGCGCCGCCGCGAACGCCTGGTCCATCTCGCCGAGCGCCTGACCGGCGAGGTCGATCAGCGCGATCCGGGCCCGGACCCGGTGTGCGGCCGTCGCGTCACCGGCGAGCACCGCTTCGGCGGCCCGCCCGGCGAGATCGGGTTGCCCGGCCGCGGCCGCCGCCTCCGCCGCGTTGACCAGCCACTCCTGCCGCGGCCAGCCGGGTGGGGTCCGGTCGGCGGCGAGCAGGTACAACTCGGCGACCAGCCCTCGCGCGCCCCGGCGCAGTGCGGCCTCGGCCGCCGCTACCAGTGACCGGGTCACCTCGGCGTCCGGCCCCGCGCCGGCCAGCGCCCGGTGCCGGGCGTCCTCGGCCCGGTCGGTCGCCACCCCGGCCAGCGCGGCGTGGATGGCCGCCCGGCGCGGCGACTCCGCCTCGTCGACCAGCACGGTTGCTACCCCCGCCGGGGTGAAGCGCACCACCGGGCCGTCGAGCCGGACCAGCCCCGCCGAGACCGCGAGCCGGATCTCCCGTTCGGCGTCCGGGCGCCCGGCCAGGCAGAGTTGCGCCACCGTCGGGCGGGTGGCGAGCGCGGCCACCAGCAGCGTCTCGGCCACCCCGGCCGGCAGCGCGTCGATCCGCTGGCGCAGCCGGGACCGTACCGGTTCGGGCAGCGGCACCGGGCGCCAGGCCGGTTCCGGGTCGGGTCCGAAGGCGCCGCCGAGCGCCAGCGCCAGGTACGGATTACCGCCGCTGTCGGCGTGCAGCCGGCTCGCCGCCCGGCACGGCAGCCCGTGCGCCTCCAACAGTGCGGCCAGGTCGTCCGCGGCCAGCGGCGGCACGGTCAGCTCCAGCACCGGCGGCGGGCAGAGCCGGCTGGCCCAGTGGTCCGAGCCGGGCTCGACCAGCCGCCGGGCAGCCACGGTACGGATCGGCTGGTCGCCGATGCGGCGTACGACGTAGCCGAGCATGCCGGCCGAGGCGGCGTCGAGCCACTGGGTGTCGTCGAGCACCAGCAGGACCGGTTGCCGGGCGGCCACCGTTTCCAGCACCCGGCGCAGCGCCCGCCGGCAGGCCAGCTCGAACGCGGGATAACCGTCGTACGATCCGTCGCCCGCGTCGCCGGTGCCGATCGCGCCGGACAGGACCGCGTCGATCGCGGCCCGGTACGGCAACGGCAGCGGGTCCATCGCGCTCGCCGGCAGCTGGGTGAACAGGTCGACCAGACCGGAGTAGAGCAGCGACCGTTCGGGTTCGGCCGGGCTGAGACGCAGCACGAGTTCCCCGCGTCCGACCGCCGTCGCGGCGACCGCGTCCAGCAGTGCGGACTTGCCGATGCCGTCCGGGCCGGCGAGCACCACCCCGCCGCCCGCGGCGAGCCGCTGTTCGATGCCGGCCAGCAGCTCCGTCCGGCCGAGCAGGCCGGGTCGTGATCCGGCAGGGAGGTCTCCGCCCAGCGTCATCCCCCTACGTCGCCGAGCCGGGTGTTTCGACCCGTGGTCGAGTCCCGGCGGCCTTCGTGCAGTCGATGCCGCACGTCAGCCTAGGAGCTGCGCCTTGATACATCAATAGGCGTGCATAGGTGATGGTCTTGAGTGCTGACTGTCGGGGCCGGAGCGGCTACGGTGCTAACAGGATCCACTGCAAAGGGTGACTCCGGGACGGGGGACATCGACCATGGCCGAACATGCTCCACAGTGGAAACAGCTCGACCGGTCCGTCTACGCCGAACTCGACGCCCTGCTCGGCCCGGTCGACGCCGAGCTGGGACGTACCTATCCCGGACCGGTGCAGGGACGGCAACCCGTGCACACCGTCTACCTGCCCGCCGACCGGATGCACCCCGGCGTGGTGTCGGAGTGGGGAGCGGCGGCGCTCGCCGTACTGGCCCGGTTCCCGCCGCCGCCGTACGCCGCGCAACTGCACGAACGGGTGGTCCGCAAACTCGACCGGGAACCCATCGAGGACCTGCGCGTCGACTTCGAGGACGGGTACGGCGTACCCGCCGACGGGGTCGAGGACGCGGCGGCCCGCAGCGCGGCGAAGGCCCTGCGAGCGGCCGGACCGCTGCCGTTCAGCGGGCTGCGGATCAAGAGCCTGGAGGGGCCCAGCCGGCACCGGGCCGTACGCACCCTGGACATCTTCCTGGAGGCGCTGGACGGTCCACCACCGCACGGTTTCGTGGTGACCCTGCCTAAGGTCAGCGCGCCCGCGCAGGTCGAGGCGATGGTGCTGCTCTGCGAACGGCTGGAGGCGGCACACGGGCTGCCCGTACGGGCGCTGCGCTTCGAGGTGCAGGTGGAGACGCCGCCGGCCGTACTCGGCTCGGACGGCACCGCCACCATCGCCCGGATGATCGGCGCGGCGCAGGGCCGGTGCACCGCCCTGCACTACGGCACCTACGACTACAGCGCGGCACTCGGCGTCGCCGCCGCGCACCAGAGCATGGCGCACCCGGTAGCGGACTTCGCCAAGGCGGTGATGCAGGTGGTCGCCGCCGGCACCGGCGTACGCCTCTCCGACGGCTCCACCAACGTGCTCCCGGTCGGCTCCGAAGCCGACGTACGGGCCGCCTGGCAACTGCACGCCGGACTGGTCCGCCGCTCCCTCGAACAGGGGCTCTACCAGGGCTGGGACATGCACCCGGCGCAGTTGCCGACCCGCTTCGCCGCCACGTACGGCTTCTTCCGCGACGGGCGGGTGGCGGCCCAGCGGCGGCTGCGGGCGTACCTGGAGCGGCAGGCGAGCGGGGTGCTCGACGAGCCGGCCACGGCACGGGCACTGGCCGGATTCCTGCTGCGCGGCCTGGACTGCGGTGCGTACGACCCCGACGAGGCCGGGTTCGACCGGGCCGAGCTGGCGGCGCTGTGACCCGCCACCGGAACCCGGCCGGACCGGCGACATCCAGCAAAAGGTGGTGGGCATGAGCGGCGAGGAGAACAACGGCGACTACGACCTGGTACTGCGCTCGCGTCGGGTGGTGACACCGCAGGGGGAGCGCCCGGCGGCGGTCTGCCTGCGCGACGGGCGGATCGCCGCGATCGAGGACTACCACGCGGTGACCGGCGAGGACCTCGGCGAACTGGCGCTGCTGCCCGGCCTGGTGGACACCCACGTGCACGTCAACGAGCCGGGACGGACCGAGTGGGAGGGCTTCCCGACCGCCACCCGCGCGGCCCTGGCCGGCGGGGTCACCACCATCGTGGACATGCCGCTGAACTCGCTGCCGCCGACGGTGACCGCCGACGCGCTGCGGATCAAGCGGCGGGCCGCCGCCGGCCGGTGCCACGTCGACGTCGGGTTCTGGGGCGGGGCGGTGCCGGGAAACCTCGCCGACCTGCCCGCCCTGCACGCCGCCGGGGTGCTCGGCTTCAAGGCGTTCCTGGTCGACTCCGGGGTGCCGGAGTTCCCGCCGCTCGACCCGGCCGAGCTGTGGCGGGCGCTGGAGTCGGTGGACGCGCTGTTCGTCCTGCACGCCGAGGACCCCGCCGAGATCCTGCCCACCCCGGAGAGCGGACGGTACGCGGACTTCGTCGTCACCCGCCCGCCGCTGGCCGAGGCGAAGGCGGTCGCCACCGTGCTCGCCGCGGCACGGGCCACCGGTGCGCGGGTGCACATCCTGCACCTGAGCGCCGCCGAGGCGCTGCCACTGATCTCCGAGGCCCGCCGCGACGGCGTACGGGTGACGGCCGAGACCTGCCCGCACTACCTGGCGCTGACCGCGGAGGAGGTGCCCGACGGTGCCACCGAGTTCAAGTGCTGCCCGCCGATCCGGTCCGCCGCCAACCGGGACGCGCTCTGGGCCGGGCTCGCCGCCGGTCTGATCGACTGCGTCGTCTCCGACCATTCGCCGTGCCCACCGGCGCTGAAGAACTTCGACCGGGGCGACTTCGCCTCCGCCTGGGGCGGCATCGCGTCGTTGCAGCTCGGCCTGCCGGTGATCTGGACCCAGGCCCGCCAGCGCGGACACAGCCTGTCCGACGTGGTCCGCTGGATGGCACGACGACCGGCCCAGATCGCCGGACTGCCGACCAAGGGGCGGATCGAGCCCGGTGCCGACGCCGACCTGGTGGCGTTCGCCCCCGACGGCCGGTTCACGGTCGAGCCGGCCCTGCTGCGCCACCGCCACCCGATCACCCCGTACGCCGGTCGGAAGTTGTTCGGCGAGGTCCGCGCGACCTGGCTGCGCGGTGACCAGGTCCGACCGGACGAGCCGCCGCGCGGTCGGTTCCTGCGTCGGGGGGCCTGATGGCCGACTTCACCGAGCTGCCCGACCTCGCCTCCCGGCTGCTCGGCGGTTCGGTGGTCGACGCCAACGACGAGTTCTTCGCCGCCCGGGACAACCTGGTCAACACCGGCCCGCCGACGTTCAGCCCGCAGACCTTCGGGGCCAAGGGCCAGGTGTACGACGGCTGGGAGACCCGTCGCCGCCGGGAACCCGGCCACGACCACGCGATCGTCCGGCTCGGCGCGGCTGGGATCATCTCCGGCGTGGTGGTCGACACCGCCTTCTTCACCGGCAACTTCCCGCCGTTCGTGTCGGTGCAGGCGTGCGGCCTGGAGGGTTATCCGAGCCCGGCCGAACTGGCCGCCGCCGAGTGGCTGCCGATCGTGCCGCGTTCGGCGGTGCAGGGCGACACGGCGAACGCGTTCCCGGTGACGGATCCGCACCGGTTCACCCACGTGCGGCTGAGCATCTTCCCGGACGGCGGGGTGGCCCGGCTGCGGGTGCACGGCAGCGTCGTACCGGATCCCCGGCTCTTCCCCGACGGTCAGGTCGACCTCGCGGCCCTGGAGTACGGCGGTCGGGTCACCGACTGCAGCAACCGCTTCTACGGTGCACCGGACCAGCTCGTCGCGCCCGGCCTGGCCCGGGTGATGGGGGAGGGCTGGGAGACCGCCCGGCGCCGCGACACCGGCAACGACTGGGTACGCGTCCGGCTCGTCGCCCCCGGCCGGATCCGGTTGGCCGAGCTGGACACCAGCCACTTCAAGGGCAACGCCCCGGCCGCGGCGTCGTTGCGCGGAATCGACACCCGGTACGCCGACCCGGCCGACGAGCGGGCCTGGTTCGACCTGCTGCCGAGGGTGCGGTTGCAACCGGACACCCGGCACCGGTTCCCGCTGCCCGACGCCGCTACGGCGACCGAGGTCCGACTCGACGTGTATCCCGACGGTGGGATGGCGCGACTGCGCCTGCCCGGCCGGATCGCCCCCGAGGACCTGGCGAACCTACGCCAGCGCTGGTGGGACTCCCTGCCCCCCGCCCACCAACACCAGGTAGACCGCTCCGCCGCCCCCACCGCCGACACCCCCTGGCGCCGCTCCTTCCCCCCACCCCCTTCGACACACCGATAGCCCTCTGTAGAGAAAGAGGTGCTATCCGGCGGACGATTGCCCCTCTTTCTCTACAAGAGGGCTGATCTTGAAGGGGGGTCAGGAGAGGGGGGATTCGCCGCCGGGGTAGGCGAAGGAGGAGCGGGGGGAGTAGAAGCCCCAGGTGATCTCCAGGGGGTTTGCGGGGCGTAGTGACCAGGTGGAGTGGTTTGGTTCGAGGAATTCCAGGGACTCGATCTCGAACGGGTCGACCGGCTCGGCGACGAACGGGTAGATACCGCTCAGCCGCCGGCCGCCGACGTCGGTGATGTACCGCAACTGGCCACGGTTGACCGCGTCACCGGTGCGGCCGACCCGGGCGGTGGTCCGGATCACCGGTACGCCGTCCGCCTCGGTGGTGGCGACCAGTCGCCGCCCCCTGATCTCGATCATGGTGCGACCCACGCTCGCCGGTGCGCCACGGGCGGCGGCGTACTCCCGGACCACGGGGCTGGAGTTGAAGTAGTGGGTCCACCAGCGACCCGGGGTCACCCCGTCGGGCGCGTCCAGGCCGGCCAGGTCCGGCCCGATGTAGGTGAGCGAGTAGGCGCCGAAACCGGAGGTCTGGCCCTCGTCGTCGACCACGTACTGGTTCATGAAGACCTGGCGGTTGGCGATCGGTTCGAGCCCCTTCGGGACCAGCGCCGCGACCGCGTCGGGGTCGGCCGGCAGCCAGCCGAAGTAGATCATCCGGCTGTTGACGACGAGTTGTGGCGCGACGAGTGCGGGCGCGACGAGATCGGTCACCGGGAGCCTCCGTACTGTGGACCGGCTCGCGGCGTCGCATTTTGTACGGCCGCGGCAAACCATGGGTAGTCGCGACGCTACGGCTTGTCCACAATGGATGGCAACGACGGATAGGCGACAGTGGGACTACCCGGCCAGTCGCATCGCGTCCTGCAGATGATGCGGTACGTCGGCCCGGTGGAAGGCCCGCTCGCTCGGCTCGATTCGGCTGACGAAGTCCGCGTACACCGCCGCGTTGCGTAGGGCGGCCAGCGGACGCAGCAGCCGTACCGCCGACTCCGGATCGGCGTCCGGCCGGCTCACCCGCCAGCGTCCTGCCCACGAGCGGACCAGGGCGGACGACTCGTCCGGCGTCAGGTTCTCGCCGAGGCGCAGGATGTCGAAGGCGGGATGGCCGACGAACGCGTCACCCCAGTCGATCAGGACCCGCCGGCTGCCGTCGTACCGGACGTTGCCCGGGTGCAGGTCACCGTGGACGAGGGTGTCCGGCAGGCCGCAGGCGGCGATCGCCGCGAGCCGGTCGTCGAGGTCGTCCACCAACCGCCGTACGCCGCTCAGGTCCGCCCCGCTCGCCACCAGCGTGTCGACGACCGTCCGCGCCAGTAGGGCTCCCCGCCTGTCGGGTACGCCCCGGTCGACCAGCGTTTGCGCGTACGGGACCGAGGCGAGCTGGATTCGGTGCTGGTCGGCGGCGATCGTGTCGCGTCCGGCGACGTCCACCCCGTACCAGTCGTCACCGGGCACGTGGTCGAGCAGCATCCGACCGTTGTCGTCGGCGGCCAGCAGCGTCGGGGTGAGGTCGGGCGCCACCTGACCGAGCCAGCGCAACACGGTCGCCTCGTGCCGGAAGAAGGGCGGCACCTGCTTGAACCAGACCGGCGTACGGTCACCGACCGGCTCTTCCGGGTCCAGGCGCCAGATGGTGGAGAGGTTCCAGGCCCGCTGTTGGTGCGTGGTGCAGCCGCCCCGACCGAGCCGGGCAAGTTCGTCGGCCGCCCAGCGGAGGCTCCGGGTGGGACCACCCGGTTCCGCCCAGGCCGCCCGTAACGGCTCCGGTGTCCCGATTGCCCTCAGCACCGCCGGATCGAGGGCGCCCAGCCCGGCCGGTTCGGGTGTGCTCCCGTCGACCTGGGCCAGGTAGCTGACCGCTCCGCCGTGCGGCACCGGCCGTCCGGTATGCAGCAGCCGGAGCACGGTGACGTCGATCCCGTACCCGGACCGGGCGCCGGCCACCACCTCGGCGACCTCCTGCCACCAGGGCGCCGGCACGTCGTACGCCGGCAACACCCCCAGGGGTACGCCGAGGTGGTCGACCAGGACAAGCGTGACCGTACGCGACACGAGCCGGCACGCTACCCGTTCGGATCGGCCGGCACCATCGGGTTACATCCGACCGGACAACGGGGACGTAACCGGGATGGACCGGATTCGCCCTGCACACCTCGACGGTCCCGTCCGGAGAACCGCGAAATTGCTGCCCCGGACCGGTTTCCGTGCCCTCGGATTGGCTAATCGGATGCCAGGTTGGCACGTGCGGCGCGTCGCGGAGGGCCCCCTTCCCGGCGACGGGCGACCAACGCGTTCACCAAGGACGTGGCGAGACCGGTACGTCGGCGTGCCCACACCATCCGTTTCGAGCAGGGACAGGGGAGGACAGCACATGGCCAGCGAGGTTGTCGACAGCACACCGGACCAGCCCGATCAGGCGGTCGAAGGCGAACGGGGCGCCCTGGTCGCGGTGTTGGTGATGGTGGTGCTCGGTGTGGTGGGGATCTTCGCGGTCTCCGCCTGATCGCGAATCGCTGGTGTCCTCCGTCGCGGCGGAGGACACCAGCGGCGTCGTCAGGAGTTCGTGAGGATGACGAGCTGCCGGGTCGCGCGGGTCATCGCGACGTAGCGGTCTACCGCCGCCTCGATTCCGCCGCCGAACGCCTCCGGTTCGACCAGGACGACGAGGTCGAACTCCAGCCCCTTCGACAGCTCCGGGGACAGCGACCGTACGCGGGGCGTCGCCCGGAACGTGGGATCGCCGATCACGCAGGCGATCCCCTCGGTGTGTGCGGCGAGCCAGGTGTCGAGGATCGACCCCAGCTCGCAAACAGCCCCGTGTACGACGGGGAGGTCGCTGCTCCGGATGGAGGTCGGCACGTTGGCGTCCGGGAGTACGGCCCGGATCACCGGCTCCGCTTCCGCCATGACCTCCTTCGGCGTCCGGTAGTTGATGCTCAGCGAGGCCAGGGTGATCCGGTCGAGCCCGACCCGTTCGAGCCGTTCCTGCCACGATTCGGTGAAACCGTGCCTGGCCTGGGCGCGGTCCCCGACGATGGTGAAGCTCCGGGACGGGCAGCGCAGCAGCAACATCTGCCACTGCGCGTCGGTCAGTTCCTGGGCCTCGTCCACCACAACGTGTGCGAACGGGCCGGCGAGCAGGTCCGCCTCGACGCCTGGCTGTGCGGACTCGTGGACCAGGGCGTCCTGCAGGTCCGGTCCGTGCAGCATGATCATCGCGCCTTCGTTGTCGTCCTCGGCCTCCAGCAACTCCTCGACGACCCGGTCCATCTGCTCGC
This sequence comes from Micromonospora sp. NPDC049523, assembly GCF_040676775.1. Classification (NCBI taxonomy): domain Bacteria; kingdom Bacillati; phylum Actinomycetota; class Actinomycetes; order Micromonosporales; family Micromonosporaceae; genus Micromonospora; species Micromonospora sp. NPDC049523. Next base: position 33,082 of record NZ_JBFAPP010000012.1, read on the forward strand.
GTTTGGCGGCGAGGGTGGCGTCGTGTCGACGCTGACGTCGTGCCGCCTGTGGGTCACCGAGCCGTTGCCGTGCCGCGTCCAGGAAGGGCAGGTCGGAAACCGTCCAGGCCCGGGCATCCGCGCGTTGCAGCTTCCGGATCTCGTCGGGGGTGAGCCACGGTGCGCACCTGCGCAGGTACGCGGGCACCGACCACAGGTCGCCGACGAGATCGGCCGCGTCGAGCAGCGGCCATGCGCGGTTGAAGGTGGTGAGCAGTTCCCGGTTCTGCCGCAGCGAACGGCGGAGCAGGTCCTCCGGTTCGTCGCCGTCGTACTTGTCGACCAGGATCTCCAGCAGCTTCTCCCAGATCTGGTCCCGCGCCTCGTTGTGCGGGGTGCCCGGATCGGGTGTCTCGAACGCCTCGGCCCAGTCGTCGGCGCGTAGCCGGATGTCGGACCATTCGGTGCTGACCGTCATCGGTACGGTCGGAGGCTCCTCGTAGAACCTCACGGCCGCCTCGACCGCCCGGACCAGTTGCGCGGACGACTTCAGGGCGGCGACCTCCGGATCGGCCTCGACCTGTGCCGCCGCCCCCTCGGCGACCAGGTCCCGCAGCGTGCAGATCTGCACGTCGTCCTCACCGAGGCTGGGCAGGACGTCGGCGACGTACGCCAGGTAGGGCTGGTGCGGGCCGACGAACAGCACGCCGCCGCGGCGGTGCCCGAGCCGGGGATCGGAGTAGAGCAGGTACGCGGTGCGGTGCAGCGCCACGACGGTCTTCCCCGTACCCGGGCCGCCGTCGACGACGAGAGCGCCGCGCGATCCCGCTCGGATGATGGCGTCCTGGTCGGCCTGGATGGTGCCGAGCACGTCTCGCATCCGGGCCGAGCGGTTGCTGCCCAGGCTGGCGATGAACGCGGACTGGTCGTCGAGTGCGGCGTGCCCCTCCCACCCGTCCGGGGTGAACACCTCGTCCCAGTAGTCGGTGATCCTGCCCCGGGTCCAGCGGTACCGGCGGCGGCTGGTCAGGCCCATCGGGTTGGCGTGGGTCGCGCCGAAGAAGGGCTCGGCGGCCGGGGAGCGCCAGTCCAGGAGCAGCCGCCGGCCCGCGCCGTCGGTGAGGGCGAGCCGTCCGACGTACACGGGTTCGGGGTCGTCCGCGTTCACCATGTGTCCGAGGCACAGGTCCGAGCCGTAACGGCGCAGGGTGCGCAGTCGGGCGGTCAGCCGGTGGATCTCCTGGTCCCGGTCCATCGCCGCCTGGCCGACACCACCGGGCGCCTTGCGTTCGGCGTCGAGGCGGTCGGACAGGTCGGTGATCGTCTGCTCGAGGCTCTCGGTGATTGCCGCGAAGTGCTGCTCGTCGCGGGCGATCAGCGTCGCTTCGGCCTTGGCGGCGAGTCGGTCCGGCAGGTCGAAAACGCTCTCGGTCCCCAGGCTCACGGCATCCCCATTTCCGCAGGTACTGACCTCAGCCAGCGATTCTGCGGCACACCCGGGGTCTTGCCGCAAGACCCGGGGTGCGGTATACGTTAGGAGTGGAAGGAGTGGGTATGCCTCTTTCCTTCACTCGCCCCTGACGGGGCTGACTCCCGCCACGGTCAGGTCGAGCAGCCGGCCCGCCTCGGTGGCGGCATCCGGGTGGTGTTCCGTCGCCAGCGCGATGCCGGTGATCAGCGCGAGCAGGTCGGTGATGGTCACGCCCGGCGCCAGCGCACCGTCGTCGGCGGCGCGGCGCACCAGTGGTTCGCCGGCCTCGGTGAGCTGTGCCGTCGCGCAGTGCTCGTGCTCCACCCCCGCTTCGGCCACCCGGTCGCGGGTCAGCGCGATGGCCAGTCCCCGGATCGTTGCCGCGTCTGCGGTGACGGCACCCAGCCACTCCAGCAGCGCGGCCCGAGTGTCGGCCGCTCCGGTCAGGTCGCGGGCCCGGGCGCAGAGGAGTTCGATCCGTTCCCGGAAGACCGCCTCCAGTAGTGCGTGGCGGCTGGGGAAGTGCCGGCGCACGGTGGCCGATCCGACCCCGGCGAGGCGGGCGATCTGCTCCAGGGACGCGTCGGCGCCGTACGCGGCGATCTCCGCCTCGGCCACCGCGAGCAGGCGCGTGTAGTTGCGCCGGGCGTCCGCACGCTGGACGGGCATGGCGTCACCTCAGGTTTGCTAAGTGGCGGGGTCCTCCGTATCGTAGCCAAGCATAAACGGCGGGCCCCGCCGTTTAACGTACGTGCAGTTCAGGAGGAGTCCCAATGGACACCGATCCCGCACCCGTCCTGGTCACCGGCGCCACCGGACAACAGGGTGGCGCCACCACCCGTGCCCTGCTCGCGGCGGGCGTACCCGTCCGGGCGTTGGTCCGTGACCCCGCAACGGATCGAGCGAAGGCCGTCGAAGCTCTCGGCGCCGAACTGGTCACCGGCGACCTCGACGACCGCGACTCCCTGGTCCGGGCCGCACGGGGAGCCCGAGCCGTCTTCTCGGTGCAGATGCCCCGGATGACCGAGGGCGGTCTCGACTTCGACGGCGAGCTGGCCCAGGCCGTCAACCTGATCGAGGCCGCGCTGGCCGCCGGTGTGCCGCAGTTCGTGCACACGTCCGTCTCCGGTGCCGGACAGCACACCGAGACCGCCGGCTGGGACGAAGGCCGCTGGGCGCCGTTGGCGCTCTACTACACCACCAAGGCCGGCATCCAGGATCGCGTACGCGAGGCGGGCTTCGAACACTGGACGCTGGTCAAGCCGGGCTGGTTCATGGAGAACTTCCTGCCGTCGGTCGCGTACCTGTTCCCCCGGGGTGTCGACGGCGGCCTGGCGACCGTCCTGAAGCCACAGACCCGGCTCTCCCTCGTCGCGGTCGACGACATCGGCAGGGCGGTCGCCGCGGCCATCGCCGAACCCGAACGGTTCCACCGTGTGGAGCTGGAACTGGCGAGCGACTACCTGACCATGACGGACATCGCGAAGGTCCTCTCCGGTGCCCTGGGCACCGAGCTGACCGCGCCCGACATGACCGAGGAGGAGGCGCTCGCCGCGGGAATGCCGGTGTGGGCGGGCGTCTCGCACGCACGCATCAACGTGACCGGGCAACCCGCCCGCCCGGAGTACGCACGGGCCCTCGGCATCCCGCTGACCACGTTCGAGGAATGGGCCCACGCCCACCTGCGGCCCACCGCCTGACGCCGCCCGAGCCCGGTGACCGCTCCGGGCGGGTCCCGAAGCGGTCCCGGCAGCAGCCCGGACGCCCCCGTACCGATGCGGTACGGGGGCGTCGCTGTGCCGTGTTACGGGCGCGGGGTGCGGCCGTCGGTGTGCGGGACCCGTGCGGCGGGGATGACTCCCAGCCGGCCGGCCTGGTAGTCCTCGAACGCCTTGGCCAGCTCGTCGCGGGTGTTCATCACGAACGGGCCGTACTGCGCGACCGGCTCCCGGATCGGGAGGCCGCCCATGATGTAGAGGTCGAGCACGGGTGTGTTCGAGTCCTGCTGCTCGTCGGCGGCGAACCGCAGGGCCTCGCCGGGCCCGTGCACCGCGAGCTGACCGGTGTGCACCGGCCGGCGTTCGGTGCCGACCGTGCCCCGCCCGCCGAGAACGTAGACCAGGGCGTTGAAGTCCGAGCGCCAGGGCAGGTCGACCGAGGCGCCGGGCTGCACCGTCACGTGGGTGATGGTGATCGGGGTGAAGGTCGAGCCCGGTCCCTGGTGGCCGTCGATCTCACCGGCGATGACCCGCAGCAGCGCGCCGCCGTCCGGGGTGGTCAGCAGGGCCGACTCCTTGCCCCGGATGTCCTGGTAGCGCGGCGGGTTCATCTTGGCCACCCGGGGCAGGTTGACCCAGAGCTGCAGGCCGTGGAAGAGACCACCGCTCATCACCAGGTGCTCCGGCGGTGCCTCGATGTGCAGCAGTCCGCTACCTGCGGTCATCCACTGGGTGTCCCCGTCGGTGATGGTGCCCCCGCCGCCGTTGGAGTCCTGGTGGTCGAAGATCCCGTCGATGATGTACGTGACCGTCTCGAACCCTCGGTGCGGGTGCCACGGCGTGCCCTTCGGCTCACCCGGCGCGTAGTCGACCTCGCCCATCTGGTCCAGGTGGATGAACGGGTCGAGTTCGGGCATCGGCACCCCGGCGAACGCGCGCCGGACCGGGAAGCCCTCGCCCTCGAAGCCACTCGGTGCGGTGATCACCCGGCGCACCTTCCGGTATTCGGTGGTCTGCTCGTCGAGTCGCGGCAGCCGCGGCAGGACCAGCACGTTTTCCACGGTGATCGCGGGCATCGTCTTCTCCTAGCTGGTGGTGAGGTCGGAGCTGGTGGGGGAGTCGGTGGCGGAGGGACGGGTGGGGGCCAGGCGTTCGCCGAGCCGCTCGAACACCCGGGTCAGGACGGTCAGCTCGTCCTCGCTCAGGTCGTCCATCAGGTGCTGGCGTACCGATGCCGCGTGCTGCGGGGCGGCCTGCTGGAGGGTGAGCAGGCCGGCGGCCGTCAGCACCGCCTCGCTGCCGCGTCGGTCGGCGGGGCACGGCTGCCGGGTGACCAGGCCGCGCTTTTCCATGGTCGAGATCTGGTACGTCAGCCGGCTGGGTGAGAAGACCAGTTGCCCGGCCAGCTCACCCATCCGCAGGCGCTGGCCGGGCGTCTCGGAGAGCAGGACCAGCACCTGGTAGTCGGCGAGGCTCAGCTCGCTCGTCGCGCGCAACTCGTCTTCGAGCTGGTTGAACAACCGCTGGCTCGACTCGATGTACGCGCGCCAGCAGACGAGCTGAGCGCTGTTCAAACTCTGCGTCACGTACGGAACAGTAGCACTCTTTCAAATTAGAAACAAACCTGCTGGCAGGGTGAGGATCAGCGCTCTCAGCTCGGGAGGGCATGTCCTACGGGTTTGAAGAGACCGCCTCGCGCGGCGCGTTCGAGCGGGAAATCGCAGGCACCGCCCGGTCCGGGATGCGAGACTGCACGACCGTGGAACCTGTGCAGATATCCGTACCCGGTCTGTTGCTGCGGCCGTGGGACCTGGCGGACGCGCCCGAGGTCCTGGCGGCCATGCGCGAACCGGCGATCGCCCAGTGGAACGCCGCGCCGAGCGCGGCGGCCGGCCTCGAAGGCGCCCGCGAGTGGGTCCGGCGCCGGGCCGACTGGTCCAGCGGGGACCACGCCTCGTTCGCGGTGGCCGATCCGGCGTCCGGGGCACTGCTCGGCTCGGTCTCGCTGCACCGCATCCACGACGGGGACGGCTCGATCGGCTACTGGACGCTCGCCCCGGCGCGGGGACGGGGCCTGGCGGCGCTGGCCGTCGGCACCGTGACCGGCTTCGCGTTCCAGCAGCTCGGACTGCACCGGATCGAACTGTGCCACGCGGTGGCGAACGCCGCCTCCTGCCGGGTGGCGGAGAAGGCCGGTTACCCGCTGGAGGGGACCCTGCGCGAGTCGTACCGATACGGCGACCAGCAGCGTTACGACGAACACATCCACGGCCGGTTGGCCACGGACGGCTGACCCCGGCGCCGCCACCGGGCTACCGTGGGCCGGGTGGACGAACTTGATCTCAGCGACTGGCGCGAGCGGGTGGCCCGGCTCTACCTCTCCGACCTGGACCTGACCGGCTTCCGGGCCGCTCGCGACGTTCTGTTCGCCCAGCACCCGCAGTCGCCCATTCCGCTCGAAGAGCGGCCGGCGTTCACCGGCGTGCGGTACTTCCCGGAGAATCCGGAAGCCGTGGTCGAGGTCCCGGTGCGGCCCGCGGAGGGCACCCTGCGGATCGACACCGGCGGGCCCGACGGGGTCGTGCAGTACCGCCGGGTCGGCGTCGCGCAGACGCCGTGGGGTCCGCTGACCCTCTGGTGGATCGAGGCGTACGGCGGCGGCCTGTTCCTGCCCTTCCGCGACGGCACCTGCGGCCCGGAGTCGTACGGCGGTGGCCGCTACCTCACCGACACCGTCAAGGGCACCTTCGGCCGTGGTCTCACCGTGCTCGCCGAGGATCGCGTCCGTCTCGACTTCAACTACGCGTACAACCCAAGCTGTGCCTACGACGACCGCTGGGCCTGCCCGCTCGCCCCGACCGAGAACCGGGTGACCGCCCCGATCAGCTCGGGCGAGCTGCGGTACAGGTAGCCGGAAGGGCCCCTCGTCACCGCTCCCGGAAGGTGGCGAGGGGCCCTCGGTCCGACGTATCAGCCGGGAGCGGTTTGCCAGTTCATCCGGCTCAGCACCTGGCGGGCCTGGTCGGCGAGGTCCGCGTCGACGGTGACCGCGTACTCACGGGCGCGCAGGGTGGCCGCCGAGGTGAAATCTCGGCGTCCGCCGGTGCTGGCGTGCGCGATGGCACCGAAGATCGCTCCCCAGGCGGCACCGATCAGCAGACCGGCGACGATCACGGCCCACCAGTTGCCGACGGTGAAGATGCCGAACAACAGGCCGATGAACAGCCCGAACCACGCACCGGTGGCCAGACCGGCCAGGGCGGCCCGAGCGGTGGTCAGCCGCCCCAGCACCGTCTCCACCAGCGCGAGGTTGGTGCCGATGATGGCGGTACGTTCCACCGGGAACCGGTTGTCGGCAAGGAAGTCGACCGCCTGTTGCGCCCCGGAGTAGTCGGGATACGACGCCATGGTCACGCTCGGGCGGAGGTTGTCGGCACCGCCGGCACCGGGCATCCCGACCCCGCCGGCCGGACCGGGTGGCAGGTTGGAGCCACCACCGAGCAGGCCCGGTATCGCTGCCCGCCCACTAGAGGACATGGGTGTGGTCATCAGCTGCCTCCTTCGTCAATGCCACGGTTTCCCGCCCCGGTACGGCGCTAACCCGTACCCGCCGTCCGATGGGGGTGGCCGCGATGGCCGTCGCGTCCCAGGCGTCCCGGGAGTCGGTGATGACACGTAGGAGCCCTGCGCCCGATTTCCGGCGCAGGGCTCCCGTTCCAGCTGGGCGGGGGTCAGCTGGTGCAGGCGGTGCCGTTGAGAGCGAAGGCGGTCGGCGCGGGCAGGGTGCCGGTGTAGGTGCCCTGGAAGCCGACGCTGGCGGTGCCGCCGGCCGGCAGGCTGCCGTTCCAGGCCGCGTTGCGGACGGTGAGCTGGCTGCCCGACTGGCTCCAGGTGCCGTTCCAGCCGTTGCTGAGGCGCACGGTCGAGCCGACGGTGAAGGTGAGCGTCCAGCTGCTGACCGCGCTGCTGCCGTTGGTCAGCCGGACGTCGGCGGTGAAGCCACCGCTCCACACGTTTGGCACGTAGGCCACCCGGCAGCCGCCGGCCGGCGGAGGAGTTGTCGCCGGGGGAGTGGTGGCCGGCGGCGTGGTCGCGGGCGGGGTGGTGGGCGGTGGTGTGGTTGCCGGTGGCGTGGTCGGCGGGGCGGTGGTCACCGGTGGCGTGGTCGGGACCGGCCCGGCCGCGATCGCCAGGTCGTACGCCCGCTGCGGGACGAACTGTCCGGCACCGGCGATGCAGCCGTCCGCCTCACCCGGCAGCTTGATCCACAGTAGGGCGTCGACCGCCGAGTCACCGGTGTTGTTGGTGCTGGGGGTGCCGATCGCCCGTCCCGGTGGGTCGCACCACTCGCCGCCGGCCGGCCCGTTGCCGTTGCGGCTGGTGTCCACCACGATCTTCAGCCGGGAGATTCCGGTGGCCGCGATGACGTTCTTGCCGTACGCGACGGATTCGGCGGTGGTGCGGTAGTTGGACACGTTGATCGAGATGCCGTCGGCGCTGTTGGCGATGTCGGCGCCGACGAGGCGGTTGGCCATCTCGGCGGGGGCGAGCCAGGCCGAGTGGGCCGCGTCGAAGTAGACCTTCGCCTGGGCTGAGGCCGCCTTGAGCTGCTTGCCGGCGTACGCCATGGAGGCCCTGGTCTCGGCCTGCTGGGCGGCGTTCTGGCAGCTGCTCATCTGGGCGAGCACGTCCGGCTCCAGGATGATGCTGGCCGGGCGGCCGGCCAGGCCGAGCGCGACCTGGTCCACCCACTGTCGGTAGGCGGTGTGGTTGGGCGCTCCGCCGCTGCTGGCGCCACTGCAGTCCCGGTTCGGGATGTTGTAGACGACCAGGATCGGTATCTTGCCGGCGGCAGCGGCGGCGCCGACGAACGAGTCCACCTGTCCGCGTACGGCGGTGGGGTTGTAGGTGGCGAACCAGCGACCCTGCGGCACGCTGGCGATCCGGTCGCGGATGACGGCGGCGCGCGAGTCGCCGGGGTTGGCGGCGGTCCAGACGGCGGCGCTGGTGGCCGGGTCGACGTAGAAGACCGAGTCGGCCGCGGCGGCGGTGCCGGGGTGCAGCAGGTCGAGGCCGACCACGGTGGCGACGGCTAGCGTCAGCGCGGCGGTGGTGCTGGCCCCGGCCGCGGTGAGCGCTGATCGTCTGCGCATGCGGGTTCCTTTCCGGTAGCGAATGGAATCGAGAGCCGTGGATGGAAGCGCTCCCACGGATATCGACCACCGTACCGGCGGTGTAACGCCCATGTGAAGACCCTGTGTCCGAACGCAGTGACATACGCGGATGTTCTGCCCGTGCTTCCGGTGCCCGGATCGCCCCCGCTTGTTCGACTTCTGTCGATGGAGCGCCAACTTTTGGTTACAGGGCGGAAACTTCTGGGCTATCGCAGTGAAAGACGCTAATGTCTGCTGCACCGCGGTGTCTCCTCCGGTCGGCGGGAGCGGCACCGAGATCGCCCTTACGTACGTGGAGGTCTCGTGCTACGCATTCCTCGCCGGCCACTGGTCGGCGCCATCGCTCTGTCCACAGTGCTCGGTTTAGGTGGTTGGACGGCTCCGGCCGGCGCCGCGCCGGCCGTGGCACCCGCGCCTCAGGCGGCCGTCCAACCGGCGGTGAACGCCGTCGCGCAGGCGGCACCGGTGGTAGCCGCCGCACCACCGCCGACCACCGGCTTCGAGAAGGTCAAGCTCGACGGTGGGCTGTCCATGGGTGAACCGATCGAGCTGTCCGTGCTCCCCGACGGCAAGGTGCTCTACATCAACCGGGGCACCACCGCCGGCGGCGGCCAGGTGCGCCTCTACAACCCCACCACCCGGGTCACCACGGTGGCGCTGACCGTGCAACTCGACGCCCGGTTCGAGGACGGCCTGATCGGCATCACCCTGCACCCCAGCTTCGCCACCAACCGGTGGGTCTACCTGTTCTACTCGCCGAAGGTGACCCCGTTGGTCAACCGGATCGCCCGGTTCACCTTCAACACCACTACCAACGTGCTCGACCCGGCCAGCGAGGACATGCTGATCGAGTGGCCGACCGAGCGGGAACTCTGCTGCCACTCGGCCGGGTCGATGAGCTGGGACAGCAACGGGAACCTGTACTTCGCCGTCGGTGACAACACCAACTCCGGCGGCGACAGCGCCGGCATGGCACCGATCGACGAACGCACCTCCCGCAACGCCCAGTACGACGCCCAGCGCACCTCCGGCAACGCCAACGACCTGCGCGGGAAGATCAACCGGATCCACCCGGAGAACAACGGCACCTACACCGTGCCGAGCGGGAACCTCTTCCCCGCCGGGACCGCCGGCACCCGCCCCGAGGTGTACATCATGGGCACCCGGAACCCGTACCGGATCTGGGTCGACAAGCGCGCCGGCAACACCCTCTACTGGGGCGAGGTCGGCCCCGACGCCGGTGCCACGCTCGCCAACCGGGGACCGGCCGCGTACGACGAGTTCAACCGGGCCACCGGGCCGGGCAACTACGGCTGGCCGTACTGCGGTGGGCCGAACGTCGCGTACAACGACTGGGACTTCGCCGCCAACGCGCCTCGGGGCTGGTTCCCCTGCGGCGGCACCACCGGACCGGTGAACAACTCGCCGCGCAACACCGGCATCCAGCAGTTGCCGCCGACCAAGCCGGCGCTGGTCTGGGAACAGCACGGCGGCAGCCGGGAGTGGCCCGCGCTGGACAACCCCGGTGGCTGCGGCTCGCCCAACCACACCGAGGTCTACCACTACGACCCGAACCTGGTCTCGGACGTGAAGTGGCCGCAGTACTACGACAACAAGCTGCTCATCTCCGAGTACTGCCGCAACTGGATCAAGGAGGTCCAGTTCAACAACGGCAACCCGTCGACCGGCACCCCGACCCTGATCGAACCCGTACTCGCCGGGATGAACCTGGTGCACCCGATCGACATGGAGTTCGGCCCGGACGGCTCGCTCTACCTGCTCGAATACGGCAGCGGCTACTTCTCTGGCGCCGCCGACGCCGGCCTGTACAAGATCAACTATGTGCAGGGTGGCCGGTCGCCGATCGCCCAGGCCAGCGTGAACCGGGACAACGGCCCGGCGCCGCTGGCGGTCGCCTTCTCCAGCGCCGGCAGCTCCGATCCCGACGGAGACCCGATCACGTACGCGTGGGACTTCGACAACAACGGCACCACGGACTCGACCGCGGCGAACCCGTCGTACACGTACACCACCAACGGGGACAAGCGGGCCCGGCTCACGGTCAGCGACGGCACCGGCCGATCCGCCACCACACTGGTCCCGATCGTCGTCGGCAACAGCCGGCCGAGCGTCACCATCAACGCGATCCCGGCCGGCGGCATGTTCGACTGGGGACAGAACTTCACCGTCACCGCGTCGGCCACCGACCCGCAGGAGGGCGCGATCGACTGCTCCCGGGTCATCATCCGGGTCGCCCTCGGCCACCAGGACCACGCCCACGAGGAGGGCGAGGGGACCGGGTGCAGTGCCACCTTCAACACCGGCCCGGTGCACGCCGGCCCCGACTCGGTGCTCTTCTTCGTGGTCCGGGCCACCTACACCGACCAGGGTGCGACGGGTTCGGTGCCGCTGACCGGCGAACAGACGATCACGCTCTGGCCCAAGCAGTGGCAGGCCGAGCACTTCGTACAGCTCAATGGCCCGCAGATCATCGACCAGGCCGCCGCCGAGGGTGGCAAGCGGCTCGGTGACATCCAGAACGGTGAGTGGGTCAAGCACCACGCGGTCAGCCTCAAGGGCATCAACTCGGTCAAGGCGCGGGTCAGCAACGGCAGCGGCGCGACCGGCACGATCTCCTTCCGGTACGACTCCACCACCGGCCCGGAGGTCGCCCGCGTGACCGTGCCGAACACCGGCGGCTGGGACAACTACACCGAGGTCACCGCCCCGGTGACCCGACCCGACGACGGCACCCACGACCTGTTCCTGGTCTTCACCGGGGGCGGCGGGGCGATCCTGGACATCGACAGCTACACCTTCGTCGGGCCGGGCATCGGCACCGGCGGACCCACCGGTCCCCGTACCGGTGAGATCAAGGCGCTGAACAAGTGCATCGACATCAACGCCAGCGGCACCGCCGACGGGACCCGGGTCCAGACCTGGGACTGCAACGGGGCGACCAACCAGCGCTGGACGGTCGGCACCGACGGCACCATCCGGGGGCTCGGCAAGTGCCTGGACGTACAGGCCAGCGGTCTGGTCAACGGCACGAAGATCCACCTCTGGACGTGCAACAGCAGCGGCGCCCAGCAGTGGACGATCCAGGCCGACGGCAGCCTGCGCAACCCGCAGTCCGGTCGCTGCCTGGACATCCCCGGCTCCAGCCTCACCAACGGGGTCCAGTTGCAGATCTACGACTGCAACGGCACCGGCGCCCAGCGCTGGACACTGCCGTGACCTGCTGAGCCCTGCCACCCGGGAACAGCCGGGCTGGTGTCCGTCACCCACGGACACGGACTCCAGCCCGGCGCCCGCGACCGAGGCCGTCGGCCACCCTCAGGGCAGCAGGATGACCGGCTCGTGGCGTACCGGGAAGTTGACCGAGTTGGCGACGAAACACTGCCGGTTGGCCTCCGAGTGCAGGTCCCGCGCCCGGTCGACCTGGTCCGCCGCGGCCACCGTGACCCGGGGCCGGAGCACCACCTCGGTGAAGTGCCCACCCCCGCCCGAGGTACGGGTCAGCACCCCCTCCGGCCGGTCCACGTAACCGGTGACCACCACCCCCGCCACCGCGCAGACATGCAGGTACGCCAGCAGGTGGCACTGGGACAGCGCGGCGACCAGCAACTGCTCGGGATTCCACCGGCCGGCCTCGCCGCGGAAGGTCGGATCGGCCGAACCGAGCAGCGGCGGTAGACCCGGCGCGGTCACCTCGTGCGCCCGGCTGTACCCGCGGTAGTCGGCGGTGCCGCTGCCCCGGTCCCCGGTCCAGGTGAGTTCCAGCGCGTAGCGGTGCGAGGTTCTGGGCACGATCACTCCTTCGGCCGAAAGACGGCTATCCGATCTCCAGGTGCGGGAGCCGAACGGCCGCGCGTAGGGTGCCAACCGGAGGTGCCGACGACACGGGGGGTGCGCCTTGCGCCGGTGGTACGACAGATGACCATTGTGCCGCGCGCCGTGTCCCGATCCGGTGCCCTGCGCCACGAGGCCCTCTTCTACCGAGGCGACGACGACTACGTCACCGGCGTACGCACGTTCGTCGAGGCGGGGCTGGCCGCCGCCGAACCGGTCCTGGTCGTCGTTCCGGAACCCCGACACGAAGCACTGCGCAAGGCGGTCGAGGCGATCGGGGTGCCGCACGAGGCGGTCGACGGCGACGAGCCCGAGGTGCGGTACGTCGACATGGCCGGCGCCGGCCGCAATCCGGGCTGGATCATCCCCGGCATCCTGCACGCATTCGTCGCCGAACACCCGACCACCCGGGTACGCATCGTCGCCGAGCCGATCTGGCCGGGCCGGGCGGCGGTGGCGTACCCGCGCTGCGTACAGCAGGAGGCGCTGGTCAACCTGGCCCTGGGCGACGAGCCGGTCAGCATCCTGTGCCCGTACGACGCGATCGGGCTGGACGCCGACGTGATCGCGGACGCGGCCAGCACCCATCCGGTGCTGATCCGGGCCGGTGTACGTCAGGGCAGCGCCGGCTACGGCAGCCCCGAGACGGTGGTCGACGCGTTCAACCAGCCGCTGCCCGAGCCGCCGCTGACCCCGTCCACCCTGCTGTTCGACCGGGCCGGAATGGCCGGCATGCGGGCCCTGGTCGCCGCGCTCGCGGGCGAGGCCGGTCTCGCCCCGGACCGGGTCGCCGACCTGCGGCTGGCCACGAACGAGATAGCCACCAACGCGGTCGTGCACGGCGGCGAACCGGCGGTGCTGCGGGTCTGGGCCGAACCGACCGGCATGGTCTGCGAGGTCATCGGCACCAGTGTGCTCACCAATCGGCTCGCCGGCCTGCTGCCCGCGTCACCCACCAGTGAACAGGGCCGGGGCCTGCTGCTGGTCAACCACCTCTGCGACCTGGTCCACGTGCACACCACCGAGGAGTCGACCACCGTACGCCTGCACATGGACTGGTAGCGGCGCCCGTCCCGTGCCGAGCGTGACGACCGGCGAGACCGCTCTAGCCGAGCGTGCCGACCGGCGAGACCGCTCTAGCCGAGCGTGCCGACCGGCGAGTCGGACAGGCCCGCCAGCAGGGCCGCCGGATCGTCGAAGACGGCTGCCGCGCCGGCACCGGCGAGTTCACTGCGGCCGGTCCCGCCGCAGGTCAACGCGATGCACGGGATGTCCAGGTCACCGGCGGCGGCAACGTCCCAGATCGAGTCGCCGACGAACACCACCCGGCTGCGGTCCAGCCCCGCGTGGTCCAGCGCCGCCGCCAGCAGGTCGGGGCCCGCGCCCTGCACGTCCGGGTCGGTCACCGAGGTGACGCCGTCGATCACGTCGTCGGCGAGCAGGGCGGCGCGCAGCGCGGCGAGTTCACGTTCGGCCGCCGAGGTGGCCAGTACCACCCGTAGCCCGCGCGCGGAACAGGCCCGGAGCAGTTCCGCCGCGCCGGGCAGGGGACGCAGCCGATCCCAGAACTCGGCGAAGAGGCTGTCGTGCCCGTACCGGATCCGGTCGTCGGCGTCCCGGTCGCGTTCCGGGCCGAGCAGGTGTTGCAGCAACCGCTCCGAGCCCATACCGAGGGCGCGGTGGATGGCGGCCATCGGGATCTCCTGGTCGGCCTGGCGCAGCGCCTCCCACCAGCTCACCGTGTGCAGATAGGCGGTGTCGACGAGCGTGCCGTCGACGTCGAACAACACCCCAGCGGGCTTGTCGATCTCCATGCCACCTACCTGTGTACGTCGGGGTCACCCTCCGCTATCAGTATCTCGAACCAGACGGTCGAACCACGTACGGTCGGGTCGGTACCCCAGGCATCGCTGAGCTGCTCGATCAGCCCGAGCCCCCGCCCTCGGCTGCTGAGGGTGTCGGTACGGGCCCGGGTCACGGTGCCCCGGGTGCCCTGGTCGGCCACCGACACCAGCAGCCGCTCCGGGCTGAGGTCGATCTCCACCCGCGCCGCCGTGCCGGCGTGCAGCAGGGCGTTGGTGGTCAGTTCGCTGGTGCAGAGCACCGCCGCGCCGATCACCGACTCGGCCACCTGCCAGGTGGTGAGCTGGGTGGTCAGCCACTGCCGTACCCGACCCGGCGCGGTCGGCTCGGCCGGTACCTCCAGCACCGCCGAGCGGCTCGGCGTCAGCGCGTGCTCCACCGCCAGCACCGCTGCGTCGTCCTCGCTCGACCCCGGCACCGCCCCGCTGGCAACCGCGCAGAGCGTACGGGGATCGCTGACGGCGGCCGCCGCGACCGCCGAGGCGAGGGCGGCGAACCCGTCGGTCAGGCTCTGCTGCCGCCGCTCCACCACCCCGTCGCTGAACAGCAGCAGCGTGTCGCCGGGCAGGAACGGCAGGGTGCTGGTCGGGCGGTGACCACCCAGTCCCAGCGGCACCCCCGGGTGCACCTCGAGATACTCCGCGGTGACCGGCCCGCCGGCCGGGGCGCGGCGCAGCAACGGAGCCGGGTGACCGGCACTGGCCAGCGTCATCAGGCCGGTGCCGGGTTCGATCACGCCGTAGATGACGGTGACGAACAGCTCGTCCCGGCGGGGCTCGGTGCCCAGGCTCTCCACCAGCCGGTCCAGGCCGGAGAGCACGGCCGCCGGGTCCGGGTCGCTGAGCGCCAGCGCGCGCAGCGCCGCGCGGACCTGACCCATCAGGGCGGCGGCGTGTACGTCGTGCCCGGCGACGTCGCCGAGGACCACCGCCAACCTGCCCCCGCTGAGCCGGAAGGCGTCGTAGAAGTCGCCACCGGCGGCGTTGCCGTCGACCCCGGCGTCGTAGCGCGCGGCCAGTCGCAGCCTCGGCAGGTCGGGCAGGTTCTCCGGCAGCATGCTGCGTTGCAGTAACTGGGCGGTGCCGTGCTGGTTCTCGAACCGGCGGGCCCGCTCGGCGGCCTGGGCGACCAGCTCCGCCGCGGCGGTGAGCAGCGCCCGCTCCGCCGGTGACCAGGGATGCGGGCTGCGGTAGCCGACGGTCAGCGCCCCGCGCAGCGACACGGTACGCAGCGGCAGCGCGGCCAGTGCCTGGATCTTCTCGTCGTGCCGGTCGGTCGCGGTGGGCAGCAGCGGCTGACCGTTGTTCCAGTAGCGCGGGGTGCCGGCGATCGCGGTGCCGATCAGCGGGGCGGGGGACTCGGGCGGGTAGCTGCGCCACAGCGGGGGGAGGCGTTCGTCGGCCTCGTCGAGCAGTTCGCCGCGGACCCGCCGTACGCCACGCCAGTCGACCCCGTCGTCCACTCCGAAGGCGACCTGGTCGGCGTCGAACGACTCCAGGGCGTAGCGCAGCGCGGCCCGCGCCACGTCGTCCAGGGTGAGGGTGCCGGAGAGTGCGCTGGCCAGCTCGCTCAGGCTCTGTAGCCGCCGGGTGACCTGGGTGGTCTCCACGGCGATCACCAGCATGCCGATGATCCGTCCGTCACCGTCCCGGACCGGCGAGTAGCCCCGGGTGAAAACCGCCTGGTCGACGTGGTCCGGCTCGCCCGGCCGTACCGGTAGCTGGCCTTCCTTCTCCAGGTAGCTGCCGCCGGTGCGGTAGACCCGTTCGATCTCGTCGCCGATGCCGGGCAGGTGCCATATCTCGGGGAAGACCTCGGCGGCGGGACGGCCGAAGGCGTCCGGGTGCCTGCCGCCGAGCAGTTGGGCGTAGCCGTCGTTGTAGATCAACGCGAATTCGTCGCCGTACGCGAGGGTCATCGGCACCGGCGCGGAGAGCACCAGGTCGACCACCGCGCGCAGGCCCGGATCCCACCCCTCGGGCGGACCCAGCGGAGTGTCCGCCCACCGGATCCCCGCGTCGGGCTCCCGGGATGATTCGGGCGTCGGGGACAGACCGGTCCGCCGGGAGGGGGGAGCGGGAATCCGCCCGACCGGGCCTGGCATGACAGCAGCCTAACCGGCCGGCACGAACCCGCCGTCGATCAACGGGCCGGGGGGCGGTTCCGGCGTTTCCACCGGATCGGGGACACCACGGTACGCGAGCTGCCGTATGCCGCCGCCGGGTCCGGAATGAACCAGGGCCAGCCGGGTACGCGGGCAGCGGTGATCCAGTGACGGGAGGGACACCGTGCCCGGAATCCTCGCGGTACGGCAGGTCGAAGTCGCTACCGAGTTGACCGAGATCTGGAATTCGGTGCTGCTGTTCGTGCCCCGCCTGATCGGTTGCGCGGGCATCCTGATGCTCGGTTGGCTGCTGGCCCGGTTCGTCCTGCGGATGGCGATCAGGCTGCTCGACCGGTTCGGCTTCGACCAACTCGTCCAGCGTGGCGGGCTGGGCCGGCTGGTGGCCCGTACCCGTTACCGGCCGGCCACCGTGCTCGCCCGGCTGGCCTACTACCTGTTGCTGCTGTTCACCCTGCGGCTGGCGTTCGCGATCTGGGGCCCGAACCCGGCCCACGACCTGGTCGGGGCCGTGGTCGGCTGGCTGCCGCAGGCCTTCGTCGCGCTCGTGGTGGTGGCGGTCTCCGTGGTCATCGCCAACGCGGTGCACGACCTGATCAGCGACGCGCTGGGCCGGGTCTCCTACGGTCGGCTCCTGGCCGACGTGGTGTCGCTGCTGGTCGTCGCGCTCGGTGTGATCGCCGCGTTCGTACAGACCGGGGTCGCCCGCGCGGTCACCGTGCCGGTGCTCGTCACGCTGCTCGCCACCGTGGCCGGCATCCTGATCGTCGGCGTCGGCGGGGGGCTGGTCGGCCCGATGCGGGTGCGCTGGGAGGAGTGGCTGCGGCGGGTGGCCGACGAGGCCCGGCAGCGGCGGGCGCGCGGCGAGGCGTACCCGCGTGGTGCGGACCCCGGTTCCCCGTACGCCGAGCCGGCGATCACCGCCCGTGCGTCGGTACCGCCGCTGACCGAACCGCTGCCGTCCGATCCGACCCTGACCGAGACCCCACCGGCCGATTCCGCCCTGACCGTAACCACCCTGGCCGACGTACCCACGTCACCGGCTCCGGACGGCCTGGGCAGCGCCTATCCGCCCGCCCCGGACGGCCTGGGCGCGTACGAGCCGGCGTCGTCCGGTGCGTACGAGCCCGCGGCGACCCACGGGCTGGCCGCCTACGAGCCACTGCCGGATGCGCTGTCGGCCGGGTACGAGCCGCGACCGGAGGGGATCTCGACCGCTTACGAGCCGCTGCCGGACGTGCTGTCGGCGGGTTACCAGCCGGCGACCGAGGGGTTGGCGTCGGTGGCACCGACAACGGACGCGCCCGCCTACCAGCCGGCCCCGATCACCGAGGGGCTCGCCGGTTACCCGTCCGACCTGCTGACGCCGGCCCCGGAGCGGCCCACCAGTGGCGGCGACGAACCGCCCCGGTAGGACGTTGCCCGTTCGTCGACCCCGCGTTCCGACAGCGCGTACGGGCCGGGGTGGCGGCGTCGATCGTGCGGGCTATTCGGCCGGTGTGGCTTCCGCCGGCCGGCGGCGCATCGCGTCGTCCGCGAGGATGGTTGTCGCCACCATCAGCGCCACCACGATGCTGAACAGCCAGGAGGCGTCGGGCAGGACCTGGGCGGCGACGGGAGCCTGGAGCGCGGTCAGCAGGAAGCCGACCCAGGCCAGACGGCGTTGACGCGCGGAAAGCAGACCGGAGCGTTCATGCATCTCAAGAATTCTGCCGGGTGTTTTCCCGTTCGCCCGTCGTCCGATCGGCCGATTCTTGGGGAGCTGTCCGGATTAGAGGGCTCCGGGGCCCGCCGTACCGGAAGTGGCAATACTCCGGTTGCTGGATATTCCGGGTAGCGGTACCAGCAGGGGATCCGGAAAGATCGCGAGACGTGTCGAACCGCCCCCGCCCCGCCCTGCTCATCCTGGCCTACCTGGCCTTCGTCAGCCTCGGCCTGCCCGACGGCCTGCTCGGCGTCGGCTGGCCGTCGATCCGCGTCGCCTTCGGGGTGCCGACCGAAGCCGTCGGCCTGCTGCTCACCGCCGGCACGATCGGTTACCTGACGTCGAGCGTCGCGGCCGGTTTCACCCTCGCCCGGGTAGGTGTCGGTTGGCTGCTGGCCGGCAGCACCGCGCTGGCGAGCCTGGCCCTGACCGGCTATGCGCTGGCGCCCGTACTGACCGTGATGATCGTCAGCGCGCTGGTGCTCGGGCTTGGCTCCGGAGCGGTCGACTCCGGTCTCAACGCGTACGCGGCGAGCGCCTTCGGGCCCCGGCACATGAACTGGCTGCACGCGTTCTTCGGGCTCGGCGTGGCACTCGGGCCCCTGATCATGACGAGTGCGATCGGTGCCGGACTCTCCTGGCGATGGGGCTACGGCATCGTCGCCAGCGCCCAGGTCCTGCTCGCCCTCGCGTTCGTGCTCACCGTACGAGCCTGGGACCGGCGCCCGACGGCGACGCCGGACGGGACGGCGGACCAGTACGCCGAGCCGGGCCGGGTACCGATCGCGGCCACCCTCGCCCTGCCCGCGGTCTGGACGGGGGCGCTGGCGTTCGCCGTCTACGTGGGCGTCGAGGTGGGCGCCGGACTCTGGGCCTTCCTGCTGCTCACCGAGGGACGCCAGGTCAGCGCGACGGTCGCCGGCATCTGCGTCTCGATCTACTGGGGCAGCCTGTTCGTGGGCCGGGTGGTGCAGGGGCTGGTCGCCGAACGGTTGGGCAGCGTCGCCGTGCTCCGGGGCAGCCTGATCGGGATGGCCGTCGGCGCGGCCCTGGTCGCCGTACCGGGGCCGGGCGCGCTGGCGGTGACCGGACTCGCCATCATCGGCTTCGCCGCAGCGCCGGTCTTCCCGCTGCTCACCCTGACCACGTCCGACCGGGTAGGTGTCGCGCACGCGGACCGGACCATCGGCCTGCAGATCGGCGCCGCCGGTCTCGGCGGCGCCCTGCTCCCGGCCGGTATCGGGGTGCTGCTCAGCCGGGTCGGCGTCGAGACGCTCGGGCCGTCCCTGCTGGTTCTCTCGCTGGTCCTGCTCGGTCTCTACCTCGCCTCCACCCGCCGCGGACGAGCCGACACCGCTCCCGCCTGACCGCCCTCAGGAGGGGCCGTTACGGCCGGTCGTCGACGGCCGGTAGGCCCGCTGCGGGTCGGTCATCTCCTCCCGGTCGGCCTCGTCCGCCGGCAGTACGTCGTCCGCCTCGGCTCCGTTGCCGAACGTCGACTCCGCGCCCGCGTCGTTGCCGGTCATGTCGTCCACCTGTCCGTCAGGCGTCGACGCGCCCATCGCGCGCTCCAGGTCCCGCAGGGGTAGCCGTTCGTCGTCGCGCCAGACAGAGCTGTCGTTGTCGGTCATGCTCTGGCCGTACCCGGCGGTCGGACCGGCAAACCGGTGGTGCCCGCCGGGAGATCCCGACGGGCACCGGTGAAGCTTCGAGGGTTCCTACGGCTGCGGCCGGTCCACCTGGCCGCGCCAGGCGCCGGTCTCGACACCGCCGCGAGCCTCGATGAAGTTCTTGAACCGCTGCATGTCGCCCTTGATCCGGCGGTCCACCATGCCGAGCTTGTCGCCGGCCTTCTCGGTCATGCCCTGCGGCTCGAATTCGAGCTGGAGCGTGACCCGGGTGTGTCCGTCGTCGAGTCGGTGGAAGGTGACCACGCCGGCCTGGTTGGTGCCGTTGGTGGAGGTCCACGCCACCCGCTCGTCGGGTAGCTGCTCGGTGATCCGGGCGTCGAACTCACGTTCCACGCCGACGATCCCGACCTTCCAGTGGGTCATCGTGTCGGAGACCTGGCGGACCTCCTCGACTCCCTCCATGAAACGGGGGAAGTCCTCGAACTGGGTCCACTGGTCGTACGCGGTCCGTACGGGGACGGCCACGTCCACGGATTCGGTTACCGCACTCATCTGACTTCCTTCCTCTTCTGCCGGAAACCCGGTCTGCACCCGCGCGTACGCGGGCAGGGGTCACCAGCGTTGTGTCTCGTTCGGATGCCCGAGCACCGCCCAGACCTCGGAGACCGTACGGAACTCGGTGTCCGGGGGCAGTTGGTCAAGCTGGGCGAGTATCTCGTCCGGTGCCTCGTTGTTCTCCGCGCTGCGGCGCAACGCCTCTCGGTCACCGGGCAGCGCGGACAGGCTGATGAAGCGGCCCAGCCGGCTGCGCTCCTCGACCTCGACCGAGGTCATGCCCGCGGGCGCCCCGGAGCGGGTGTCGGCGGTGGGCGCCCTGGTCGAGCCCGGCTGGTCCTCACCGGCGGGCTCGGGTTCACGCCACTCCTCGGCTCGGGAGCCGGCGGTGTTGTTCACCGTGCTGGCTACCTCCCGGCTCATCTCGTCGTCGAGCCGCGGTCCGTGTTTGCTGTTGCCCCGGTCCATGTCCTATGCGCTACCCCGACACCCGCGGGGTAAACCGAATCGCCGACCGGCGGTACCCGATCCGGGCGTTCGCGTTTGGCGGAGGTGGTGCCGGGAAGAGTGGGGGTTGGCCGACGACGGTTTGGGGCCGGTGCAGACCGGTCCGGGACGCGAGGAGGATGCCATGCCGGGACGTGAGGTACTCCCGAGTACGTTGCAACGCTCGCCGGACAAGGCCCAGGAGACCTGGGTGAAGACGCACGATTCGGCGGTGGAGACGTACGGCGAGGGCGAACGGGCACACCGGACCGCGTACGCGGCGGTGAAGCACTCGTACGAGAAGGTCGGCGACCACTGGGAGCAGAAGGAGAACGGTCGCAAGGGCCCGAGCGACGAGCAGGCCGCCGGTGGCGGTCCGGCCCGTCGGGCACCCACCGCGGGTGGCGTCGACGCGAACGCCACCAAGGACCACCTGCTGGAGGTGGCGAAGAAGCTCGACGTGCGGGGCCGGTCCCGGATGAACAAGTCCGAGCTGGTGGGCGCGATCCAGAAGGCGAACAACCGGGAGACCGCGCGGGCCCGGGACAAGTAGCCGTACGGGCGGCGGTCCGGCCGGGTCACCAGCGCCCGGCGGGTCCGCCCGGTGCGGCGATGTGCACCACCTTCGTCACGGTCAGCTCGTCGAGCAGTTCGGGGCCGTACCCGAAGCCCTGGCCACTGCCCCGGCGCGGGTGGGCGGCGCCGCCCGGCGCCCCACCGAACACGTTGTTGATCTTCACGGTGCCGACCGGAAGCTCCCGCCAGGCCTGCTGGGCGTGGGTCATCGACCCGGTCAACACGCTCGCCGACAACCCGTACGGCGAGTGCGCCGCCCGTGACAGCGCCTCGTCGAACGAGTTCACCACCAGCACCGCGGCGACCGGACCGAAGGTTTCCTCGCGCATCACCGCCATCTCGTCGGTGCAGTCGACCAGCACCGTGGGCGGGTAGAAGGCCCCCGGCCCGTCCGGCACGGCACCGCCGGTGCGTACCCGTGCACCGTCCGCGACGGCCGCCCGTACCTGGGCGTCGACCATGGCCCGTTGCCGGCGGTCGACCAGCGGCCCGACCTCCGTGCCCGGATCGCGTCCCGGCCCCACCCGCAGCGCCTCGGCCCGTGCGACCAGGGCGTCCACGAACTCGTCCGCGACCTCCCGCAGCACGTAGATCCGCTCGACCGCGACGCAGAGCTGCCCCGAGTTGGTGAACGCACCCAGCGCGGCCTGCTCCGCGGCCCAGCGCGGATCGACGTCGCCGTCCACGATCAGCGGGTCACTGCCGCCGTTCTCCAGCAGCGCCTTCGCCCCGGTGGTGGCGCAGGTCGCCGCGATCGACCGCCCGGTGGCGGTGGACCCGACGTGGGCGACCACGTCCACCTCCTGCGCGGCGAGCGCCGCACCGACCCGTGCACCGCCGGTGAGCAGCGACAGGACGCCCGCCGGCAGGTGCGCGGCGAAGAGTCGGGCCAGCAGCCAACCGCTCACCGGACTGCGTTCGCTCGGCTTGTAGACCACCGTGTTGCCGGTGACCAGTGCGGCGCCGAGCAGGCCGCAGGAGACCGCCACCGGGTCGTTCCACGGCGTCAGCGCCGCGACCACGCCCCGAGGCTGCACCGCCATCAGGTCGATCGCCTCGGGGTTGCCGGCGAGCGCCTGGCCGCGGTGGATCGGGCCGAGTTCGGCGTACTGGCGCAGGGTGCCGACGCCGGCCTCGACCCCGCCCCGGGCGAGGCCGAGCGGGCGCCCCATTTCGGCGGTCTGTGCCTCCGCGAGTTGATCGGCGGACGACTCCAGCAGGTCCGCGACCCGATGCAGGGCGGCACCTCGGGCCGCCGCCGGAGTGGCGGCCCAACCGGCGGCGGCGACCCGGCTCGCCTTCACCGCCGCCGCCACGTGCGCCTCGGTGGCCTCCGGCACCCGGGTCACCTCGGTGTTGTCGGCCGGATCGATGACCAGCAGGTCGCTGTTCTCGCCGGCCGCGCCCCACACCCCGTCGATGAGCTGCTGCACCTCGTACATGGCGCGCTGGATGCCCCGGTCTGGCGCTGACAAACGCCGTTTCGCCGGGTTGCCCAGCTACTACGGGGTGATGTTGCGGTGCCGCGTACGCAGCTTGAACGGCATCAACGCACTCTCGATCTTGGTCGCCGTGGTCATCTTCGAGACGCCGTCCCGGCGCTCCTCGAACCTGATCGGCACCTCGAGGATGGTCTGCCCGAGCTTGGTGGCCAGGTAGTGCATCTCGACCTGGAAGCTGTAACCGTTGGACTGCACCCGGTCCAGCCCGATCGCGCGCAGCGAGTCCGCCCGCCAGATCTTGAAGCCGGCGGTCAGGTCGCGGATCCGTACCCGCAGCAGGGTATGCACGTACAGGTTGGCCCAGCCGCTCAGGGCGCGACGGTAGAGCGGCCACGCCTCGTCGAGCTGCCCGCCGGGCACGTAGCGTGAGCCGATCACCACACCGGCCTGGGTGGCCAGCAGCGCGCCGAGCATGCCGGGCAGCGCCTCCGGCGGGTGGGACAGGTCCGCGTCCATCTGGGCCACGAAGTCCGCGCCGCCGTCGAGCGCTCGGCTGATCCCGTCCACGTACGCCCGGCCCAGGCCCTCCTTGCCCGCCCGGTGCACCACCCGTACCCGCTCGGGGTGCTCGGCGGCGAGCTTGTCCGCCACCTCGCCGGTCCCGTCCGGAGAGTTGTCGTCGGCAATCAGGATGCTCAGCCCCGACAGTGGTAGGGCGAGCAGTCGGTCGACCAACACAGGCAGATTGCCCGCCTCGTTGTAGGTGGGGACGACGACGGTGAGCCGCTCATCCCGCCACGGGGATGGCAACTGCACGGGTTCGATCATTACGGACATCCTCGTTCTGCCGACAGCGGTCAGGGGAGAGGGTAGTTGCGTCGGTACCCCGGCGCGACCACCGGGCCATCCGGGTACATCCTGTTTACCACCATTCCGCTGGGCGGCCACGCGCCGTACCACGAGCGTGAGGTGGCACCGACCCGCTGTCCGACCGTGTTGTCGGGAGTGTCGCACCGTTATCGCAACGCTACAAACGAAGCCGTGTCCGGTCACTCTCGGCCCGGCCGACCGTTACCCAGCGCGGCCCCGCGTCCACCCGGTACTGGCCCGTACGGGGCCGGCCGGTCGGTCCGGGAAATCCGGTTAGCGAGGCGCCGACGCGGGTACCGGTGCGGAGCGCGTAGTGGGCGAGAAGCAGGGCGCACAGTGGCCGCAGCAGCCGCCGGGGGCGGGCTGGGCGGCCCGGCGAGCGGGCGGAACCCAGGTTTACTCCTCCTACTCAAGGGAACCCGCCCCCCGTGCGAAACGATCAGGTCGACCCGCATCAGCGCAGGTCAGGCGGCACGATCGCCGGCCCCGCGCAGGGGCGACCTGAAGCGGGCCGGGAGCGTGCCGAGCCCGACCCGGCCGCACCGACCCGACCGCCGTTGTTCGACGCGGTGCTCTTCGACCGGGACGGCACGCTGGTGCACGACGTGCCGTACAACGGGGACCCGATGCTGGTCCGTCCGGTGCCGGGCGCCCGCGAGGCGCTAGACCGGCTACGCGCGGCCGGGCTGCGCCTCGGCGTGGTCACCAACCAGTCCGGTCTCGCCCGGGGCCGGTTCAGCCATCGTGACCTGGAACGGGTCAACGCACGGGTGGAGGAACTGCTCGGCCCGTTCGACACCTGGCAGATCTGCCCGCACGGCGAACCTGGCCCCGGCGTGGCCGGCTGCCGATGCCGAAAGCCGTCGCCCGGCATGGTCGCCGACGCCGCCCGCGCCCTCGGCACCACACCCGACCGCTGCGTGCTCGTCGGCGACATCGGTGCGGACATGACCGCCGCCGCAGCCGCCGGAGCGGCCGGAATCCTGGTGCCGACCCCACAGACCCGCGCCGAGGAGATCGCCGCCGCCCCGGCCGTCGCCGGTGACCTGCCGGGCGCGGTCGACCTCATCCTGCGCCGTCAACGACTTGTCGCGCCCGGTCGTGACAGCGGCGTGGAACAACTCGCGGATGGACCGAACCAGGTCGTCGCCACGTCCCGGCCCCGACCGCGCTGTGTCCTGGTCGCGCGGCCGGACTCGGCCGGAGACGTACTGGTCACCGGGCCGGCGATCCGGGCGGTGGCGGCTGGCGCCGACCGGGTGGTGATGCTCTGCGGACCCCGGGGTCGGGCCGCGGCCGAACTGTTGCCCGGCATCGACGAGCTGATCGAGTGGCCGCTGCCGTGGATCGACCCGCAGCCGACCCCGCTCGACCGGTCCGAGGTGGACCGACTGACCGCCCGGCTGGCACGGGTCGGCGCCGACGAGGCGGTCCTGTTCACCTCCTTCCACCAGTCCGCGCTGCCGCTGGCCCTGGTGCTGCGGATGGCCGGGGTGGGCCGGATCTCGGCGATCAGTGACGACTACCCCGGCTCGCTGCTGGACGTACGGCACCGGGTGCCGCTGGGCATCCCGGAGGCCGAACGCGCACTCTCGCTCGCCGCCGCGGCCGGATTCCCGCTGCCCGAAGGGGACGATCCGGCGTTACGGTTACGGGCCGAGTGCCTGGAGACCGGCCCGACCGAGGGTGCGCTCGCCGAACCCGGTTACGTGGTGGTCCACCCCGGCTCGTCGGTGGCCGCTCGCGCCTGCCCGCCCGAACTCTGTGCCCGAATCGTGACCGCGCTCGCCGCGGCCGGACACCGGGTGGTGGTCACCGGTGGACCGGGTGAGGGGGCGCTGAGCGCCCGGGTGGCGGGCCGCTCCGGTGTCGACCTGGGCGGCCAGACCTCACTGACCGGGCTCGCCGCGATCATCGCCCGCGCCGGTTGCCTGGTGGTCGGCAACACCGGGCCCGCGCACCTCGCCGCCGCCCTGGGTACGCCGGTCATCAGTCTCTTCGCGCCGACCGTCTCGTTCGGACAGTGGGGCCCCTACCGGGTACCCACGGTCCGGCTCGGTGACGCCGCCGCCGCCTGCCGGCACACCCGCGCGACCCGCTGCCCGGTCCCCGGCCACCCGTGCCTGTCCCAGGTGGCGCCGGACAGCGTGGTGCAGGCCGTCCGGCTGCTCACCGACTCCGCCGACCGGTTGCCCGCCGGGACCGTCGACCGATTGCCCGCTGGAACCGTCGACCGGCTGCCCGCTGGAACCGTCGACCGGCTGCCCGCCGGAACCGTCGACCGGCTGCCGGTCAGCACCGCCGACCGGTTGCTCGCCGGCACCACGGTGCCGGTCCCCGTCCCCGGCGGCACGGCATGAACATCCTGCTCTGGCACGTGCACGGCTCCTGGACCACGTCCTTCGTGCACGGCAAGCACCGCTACCTGGTGCCGGTCACCCCGGACCGCGGCCCGTACGGGCTGGGCCGGGCCCGTACGTACCCCTGGCCGGACACGGTCGAGGAGGTGACCCCGGAGCAACTGGCCGACGCCGACGTGGACCTGGTGATCCTGCAACGGCCGGAGGAGTTCGAGCTGGCCGGCCAATGGTTGCGCCGGCCGATCGGCGGCTCGTTACCCGCGATCTTCGTCGAGCACAACACGCCCAAGGAGGGCGCGGTGCCGAACAGTCGGCACCCGATGGCCGACCGGGACGATCTCCTGATCGCCCACGTCACCCACTTCAACTCGCTGTTCTGGGACACCGGGGGCACCCGGACCACGGTCGTCGAACACGGCATCGTCGACCCGGTGGCGAGCTACACCGGCGAACTCGACCGGCTCGCCGTCGTGATCAACGAACCGGTACGCCGGGGCCGGGTCACCGGCACCGATCTGCTGCCCCGCTTCGCGGAGGTGGCCCCGCTCGACGTCTACGGGCTGGGCGTGGCCGGTCTCGGTGAGCACCTCGGACTGCCACCAGAGCGGCTGACCACGCACGACGATCTCCCGCAGAGCCGGATGCAGGCCGAACTCGGGCGGCGCCGGGCGTACCTGCACCTGTGCCGGTGGACCTCCCTCGGGCTGAGCCTGATCGAGGCGATGGCGATCGGCATGCCGGTGGTCGTACTCGCGGCGACCGAGGCGGTGGCGGCGGTACCACCGGAGGCGGGCGTGCTGTCCACCCGGGTCGACACCCTGCTGGCGGCCGCCGCGCACCTGATCGACCAGCCTGCGGCGGCACACCGGCTCGGCGCCCGGGCCCGGGAGACCGCCCGGACCCGGTACGGCCTGGACCGCTTCCTCACCGACTGGGACCGGTTGCTGGAGGAGGAGCTATGCGGATCGCGATGATCTCGGAGCACGCCAGTCCGCTCGCCACGCTGGGCGGGGAGGATGCCGGTGGGCAGAACACGCACGTCGCGGAGCTCTCCGCCGCGCTGGCCGCGGCCGGACACGACGTACGGGTCTACACCCGACGGGACAGTGCCGACCTGCCCGAACTCGTACGGATGCTCGACGGGGTTGCCGTGGTGCACGTACCGGCCGGTCCACCCGAGCCGATCGTGAAGGACGCGCTGCTGCCGTACATGAAGGAGTTCAGCCGCTGGCTGGTCGCGGCGTGGCGGCGCGACGACTGGGTGCCGGACGTCGCGCACGCGCACTTCTGGATGAGCGGCCTCGCGGCGATCACCGCGGGCCGGCAGACCGGGGTGCCGGTGGTGCAGACGTACCACGCGCTGGGCACGGTCAAGCGGCGCCACCAGGGGGCGGCGGACACCAGCCCGGCCCGCCGGATCGGCTACGAGCGCGCCCTGGGGCGGGCGATGGACCGGGTCATCGCGCAGAGCCAGGACGAGGTACGCGAACTCGTCCGGATGGGCGTGCCGCAGGACCGCATGGTGGTGGTGCCGTCCGGGGTCAACGTGGACAACTTCTCCCCAGCCGGCCCGGTCGCCGCCCGGGAGACCGGCCGACCCCGGGTGCTGAGCGTCGGCCGGCTCGTGGAGCGCAAGGGCTTCCAGGACGTCATCCGGGCGATGCGCGCGGTACCGGACGCCGAGTGCGTGATCGTCGGCGGGCCGCCGGAGGAACTGCTCGGCGAGGACCCGCAGGCCCGCCGGCTGCGGGCGCTGGCCCGCTCGTGCGGCCTCGCCGACCGGGTACGCCTGGTCGGCGCGGTTCCCCGCGAGGAGATGCCCCAGTGGTACCGGTCGGCGGACGTGCTGGTCGCCGCCCCCTGGTACGAGCCGTTCGGGTTGACCCCGCTGGAGGCGATGGCCTGCGGCGTACCGGTGATCGGCACCCGGGTCGGCGGGCTCATCGACACGGTGGTGGACGGCCGTACGGGTGACCTGGTGCCGCCCCGTGACCCGGGTGCGCTCGGCGCCGCCATCGCCAGCCTGCTGGCTGACCGGACCCGCCGCTTCGGCTACGCCCAGGCGGCCCTGGACCGGGCCCGGCAGCAGTACTCGTGGCGGCGCGCCGCAGCCGAACTGGGCGGGGTGTACACGGCGGTCAGCGAGGTGCGGTCGCCGAGCGGGGTGGTGGCCTGATGCCGCATTCCACCGAGGTGATCGACGCGCACCTCGCCGGCCTGGCCTCGGCGCTGCTGCCGTACCGGCGGGTGGCGGGCGACCTCGCCCGGTGGGGCGACGAGCTGGCCGACCGGCTCGCCCAGGGCGGGCGGCTGCTGGTCGCCGGCAACGGTGGCAGCGCCGCCGAGGCCCAGCACCTCGCCGCGGAACTCGTCGGCAAGCTGCGGGCGGACCGGGCGCCACTGTCGGCGATCGCCCTGAGCGCGGAAACCTCCTCGCTGACCGCGATCGGCAACGACTACGGCTTCGAGGAGGTCTTCGCCCGGCAGGTACGCGCACACGGCCGCCGCGACGACATCCTGCTGCTGCTGTCGACCAGCGGGCGCAGCGCCAACCTGATCCGGGCCGCGCGCGCCGGACGGGAGGTGGGGCTGCACTGCTGGGCGTTCACCGGACCGGTGCCCAATCCGCTGGCCGAGGTGTGCGCCGAGGTGCTCGCCGTACCGTCACCGGACCCGCAGGTGGTGCAGGAACTCCATCTCGTCTCGGCCCACCTGCTCTGCGAGTACGTGGAACTGGCCCTGCCGACCGCGCTCGGCGTACCGGCCGGCTACGCCGCACTCCCGCTCGTCGACCCGACACCGGCAGGGACCGAGGCAGCCAGCTCCTTCGGCACCGCCGAGCCGCAGGTGGTCGATCCGCCGCTGGTCGATCCCGACCTGGTGGTGCCGGGAGTGGTCGAGCCGCCGCTGGTGGAGCGGGAGTCGGCGGAGTGGCAGCCGGGGGAGCACCGGCCGGTGCGCTCCCGGCGTACGCACAGCCGGGGGCCGAACGGCCGCGGAGCCGGGCCGTGACCGGGCGGTTGGTGGTCATCGGCGACACCCTGCTCGACCGTGACGTGGAGGGTGTCGTCAACCGGCTCTGCCCGGATTCCCCGGTGCCGGTGCTGGACGAGAGCACCCACGTCGACCGGCCCGGTGGCGCGGGTCTTGCCGCCCTGTTCGCGGTCGGGCAGGGCTTCGAGGTCGCCCTGGTCACCGCGCTCGCCGACGACGCCGGTGGCGCCCGGTTGAGCAGCCTGCTGACCGCCGCCGGGGTGCAGGTGTACGCGCTGCCGCTGCCCGGTGCCACACCGGAGAAGATCCGGCTGCGGACCCGCGGCCGGGTGCTGCTGCGACTCGACCGGGGCGGTGCCGCCGGTCCGCCCGGCGAGCCGAGCGAGGCGATCCTGGAACTGCTCGCCGACGCTGCCGGGATCCTGGTCAGCGACTACGGGCGCGGGGTGGCGGCCCAGCCCGGACTGCGCGCGGCCCTGGCGGCGGCGACCGCGCCGGTGGTCTGGGACCCGCATCCACGGGGCCCGGCGGCGGTGCCGGGCGTCAACCTGGCCTGCCCGAACGAGGTCGAGGTACGCGAACTCGCCGGTGGTACGCCCGGCGCGTCCCGCCTGATCACCGCCTCCCGGGGCGCAAACGGGCTGCGCCAGCGCTGGCGGGTCGGCGCGGTGGCGGTCACCCTTGGCGGGGACGGCGCGCTGCTCTGCCACGCCGGCTCGACGCCGCTGGTGGTGCCGTCGCCGACCAGCGCCGACGGCGACACCTGCGGGGCCGGGGACCGGTTCGCCGCCGCCGCTACCGTGGCGCTGGCCCGGGGTGCGCTGGTCTCCGAGGCGGTGCAGCAGGCGGTGGCCGAGGCGTCCGCGTACGTGGCCGGCGGTGGGGTGGCGGCTGCCGTACCGCCCCCGGTGCCGGAGCCGGTCTCGGTGTCGGTCGCCGACCGGGAACAGCGCATCGGTGCCGCGGCGGCGGGCGCACTGGTCGCCGAGGTACGCGCGGCGGGTGGAACCGTGGTCGCCACCGGTGGCTGTTTCGACCTGCTGCACGCCGGACACGTGGCCACCCTGGAGGCGGCCCGCCGGCTCGGCGACTGTCTGGTCGTCTGCCTCAACTCCGACACCAGCGTGGCCGACCTGAAGGGCCCGGACCGCCCCCTGGTGCCGCAGTACGACCGCAGCCGGCTGCTGGCCGCGCTCGGCTGCGTCGACGCCGTGGTGATCTTCGACGAGTCCACCCCACACGCGGCCCTGTCCTGGCTGCGCCCGGACATCTGGGTCAAGGGCGGCGACTACGGCACCGGCGGCGGCGACGAGCCGGACCTGCCCGAGGCCGAGATCGTCCACCGCTGGGGTGGGCACACGGTGGTGGTGCCGTACCTGGACGGCCGGTCCACCACCGGCATGATCGCGCTGGCCCGTACGGCCGCGCGACGCCTGACGGGAGGAGCGCGATGACCGCAACCATGCCGGGCGCCGGTCCGGCCGTACTGGTCAGCGGGGGGGCCAGCGGGCTGGGCGCGGCGGTGGTCACGGCCGTGGCCAAGTCCGGCGGCCGGCCGTACGTGCTGGACCGGCAGGCGCCCGCCGACGGGGTGCCGTGGGTGGAGTGCGACCTGGCCGACACCCGGGCCGCCGAGCAGGCCACCCGGCAGCTCGCCGAGCAGGCCGGCGGACTCGACGGGCTGGTCACCGCCGCCGGCATGGACGTGCCCGGTCGGCTGGTCGACCTGCCCGCCGAAACCTGGGAACGGGTGGTGACGGTCGATCTGCTGGCGACCGTGGCGGTGGTCCGGGCGGCGTTGCCGTACCTGGAACGCTCGCACGGGACGGTGGTCACCGTCGCCTCGACCCTCGGCGTCAAGGCGGTCAGTGACGCGACCGCGTACTGCGCGGCGAAGTTCGGGGTGGTCGGCTTCACCCGGGCGCTCGCCGCCGAGCTGGCCGGCTCGGTCGGGGTGACCCTGCTGGTGCCGGGCGGCATGCGTACGGCCTTCTTCGACGAGCGTACGGAGCAGTACCGGCCGGGTGCCGACGCGGTGCTCAACGATCCGGCGAGTGTGGCCGCCGCGGTGCTGTTCGCGCTCAGCCAGCCGGCCGGCTGCGCGATCCGTGAACTGGTGGTCTGCGCCGAGCAAGAGACGTCGTACCCGTGATCCTGGTCCTGCGGGCGCTCGGGGTGGGCGACCTCGCGACCGCGGTCCCGGCGCTGCGCGGCCTGCGCGCCGCGTTTCCGGACCGTACCCTCGCGCTGGCCGCGCCGGCCTGGCTGGCGCCGCTGGTCGACCTGGTCGGCGGGGTCGACCGGCTGGTACCCACCGACGGCCTGGACGGGGTCGACTGGCCGGGACCGGCGCCGCACTGGGCGGTGAACCTGCACGGGCGTGGGCCCCGGTCGCACCGGGTGCTCCAGGCCGCCGGGCCGCAGCGGCTGTGCGCGTTCCACAACCCGGAGGCGGACCACACCGACGGTCCGCCGTGGTCGGCCGACGAGCACGAGGTGGACCGCTGGTGCCGGCTGCTCGACTGGTACGACATCCCCGCCGACCCGTCCGACCTGGGCCTGAGCCGGCCCAGCCCGCATCGGGTGCCGGTCGGGGTGACGGTGGTCCACCCCGGCGCCAAGATCGCCGCCAAGCGCTGGTCGCCGGGGCGGTTCGCGGCGGTGGCGGCGGAACTGACCCGGGCCGGCCACCGGGTGGTGGTCACCGGCTCGGCCGCCGAGCGTGACCTGGCCGAACAGGTGGCCCACCGGGCGGGCCTGCCCGGTCCGGCGGTGCTCGCCGGCCGGCTCGACCTGTCCGGGCTGGCCGCGGTGGTCGCGCACAGCCGGCTGGTGGTCAGCGCGGACACCGGGGTGGCGCACCTGGCCACCGCGTACGGCATCCCGTCGGTGGTGCTGTTCGGCCCGGTCCGCCCCGAGCACTGGGGGCCGCCGGCCGACCGGCCGTGGCATCGTGCACTCTGGGCCGCCGCGATGGCTGGCGGGGACGACCAGGGGCTGCCCGGACTCGACCCGGAGGTGCCGGACTCGGTGCCGGTCGACGGGGACAGCCGGCATGGCGCGACGCACCCGACGCTGGCCGCGATCGGCATCGAGCAGGTACTGGCCGCCGTCGACGAGGTCGACCAGGTGGGGCGGACCCGCTATGCGGTTGCGACGTAGCGACCCGGCGAAGCTCGGGTACGGTCGGCGTCGCCGTGGTCGCGGCGTGAGCTTCGTCGACCCTGGTGGCCGCCCGATCCGCGACCCGCAGGAGCTGGACCGGCTCCGGGGACTGGTGATCCCGCCCGCCTGGCGGGACGTGTGGATCTCACCCGACCCGGCCGGGCACATCCAGGCCACCGGGATCGACGCCGCCGGCCGTAAGCAGTACCTCTACCACCCGGTGTGGCGGGCGCGGCAGGACGAGGCGAAGTTCGACCACGTGCTGGAGGTGGCGGCCCGGTTGCCGGTGCTGCGGGCCCGCCTCGGTGCCGACCTGGCCGGGCGGGGGCTGGGCCGGGAACGGGTGCTGGCCACCGTGGCGAGCCTGCTCGACTCCGGCACCTTCCGGATCGGCAGCGACCAGTACGCGGCCGGCGACGACCCGACCTTCGGGGTCGCCACCTTGCGTCCGGAACACACCCGGGCCCGGCGCGGCTGCGTGGTCTTCGAGTTCCCGGCCAAGGGCGGCATCGCCCAGGTGCAGCGGATCGACGACGCCGGCCTCTGCGCGGTCCTGCGTGACCTGCGCAAACGGCGGCGCGACGCGGACCGGCTGTTCGGCTACTGGGACGGCCACGGCTGGCGGGACGTACGCAGCGACGAGATCAACGAGTATCTGCGGGCAGCCAGCGGCGGCGAGATGACCGCGAAGGACTTCAGAACCTGGCACGCGACCCTGCGGACATCGCTGGCCCTGGCACGGCAGGGGCCGGAGCGGTCGGAGACCAGGCGCAAGCGGGTGGTCGCCGGGGTCATGCGCGAGGTGGCCGAGCTGCTCGGCAACACCCCGGCCGTGGCCCGAGCGTCGTACGTGGACCCGAGGCTGATCGACCGCTACCACGACGGTCACACCGCCGAGATCGACCCCGACGACGCACCCGAGGTGATCGAGCGCGCGGTGATCGAGTTCCTCTCCGAGTGACGCGGGTGTGTCCCGGGTGCCCGACGAAGCATCACTAGGATCGACCGGTGAGAACGCCGCCGCTGCCGCCGGAAGCCCTCGACCGCCTGCCGGGGCTGGCCCATCTCGGCCGGACCGCCACCCGACTGCACCCGCGTCCCGGCGAGGTCGGCGTGCGGGGCAGCCACGTCGGGGGACCACTGTGGTGGCCGGCGGACGAACCCTGGCCGACCTGCGATCGCCCGTACATGGTGTCGGAGGAGGTGCCGATCCCGGCCGAGCTGCTCGAGCGGATGCGGGCCGCCGAAGCGCGCCGTACCGTTGCGCACCAGCTCGCCGACGGCGAGAGCGAGTTGCACGCCGAGATCGCCGACCTGGTCGGTGCCGGCTTCACCGGCTGGGGTTCGCACGACGGCGGCCCGACGGTCGGCTACCGGTACGTCTCCCGCCCGCACCCGACACCCCACCCGATGCTGCCGGTGGCCCAGTTGCGCGCCCGGGACATCCCGGACCTGCCCCGTCCGGGTGGCGCGGACCTGCTCCAGGTCCTCTGGTGTCCGTACGAGCACCAGCAGGAGGGCCTCTGGGGCCCGACCGTACGGCTGCACTGGCGGCGGGAGTCGAAGCTGACCGAGATCCTGGCCGAGCCGCCGACCAGCGAGATCGGCAACGAGGTCTACCGGCCCCGCCCGTGCCGGCTGCACCCGGAGCAGGTGGTCGAGTATCCGTTCCCCCAGGAGTTGCCCGACGACCTGCGCAAACGTGTGGACGCGGCGGGCGGCGACTACGTCGGCACGTTCATGATGCCCGGCTGGAAGGTCGGCGGGTACGCCAAATGGAGCCTCACCGGTCCGCGCGACACCGCCTGCCCGAACTGCGCCGGACCCACCACGCTGACCCTGGTCGTCGACTCGAAGGAGTACGACGGCGGCACCCGGGACCGGTGGCGCCCGGTCGAGGAGCAGCACCTGGAGTGGGCCGACCCGCGGCGCTTCGAGTCGCAGGAGCCGACCGGTGTCCAGGTCGGACGCTGGGGCTCACTGCGCGTTTTCGTCTGCCTCCGCTGTCCGCAGACCCCGTACCTGCTCGACCTCCAGTGAGCCGAACAGCTCAGTCCAGGGCCGTGCGGAACCAGCTCACCAGGAGTTCGAGCACCCTGCGGCGGCCGTCGAAGGTGGCCAGGTCGTCGCGGCGGTCGTACTGCTGGCTCCGGTCGGGGTTGTGCCGGTCGAGTGCGGCGAGCATGCCGGGGGCGAGCCAGAAATACTTGGCGGCCGCGCCGAGCATGACGGCTCGGCGTACGGTTGCGCCGTCCACCGCCGGGGCGAGCCCGCGCTGGTAGCCGGCGGCGACCTCGGTGACCACGTCGTCGAGCAGGTCCACGTCGACCAGCCCGTCGAAGAAGGTGTCCAGGATCAGGTTGGCGGCGTCCTCGCCGATCGGCCCCGGACCCACGAAGGTCCAGTCGAGCAGCACCGGACCGGCCTCGTCGACGATCAGGTTCATCGGCCACACGTCGTGGTGGCTCAGCGTCCGGGGCAGCGTGTCGGTGGCGGCGAGTACGTCGTACCGCCGCTCCCACAGCGTCCGGAGCCCGTCGCGAAGGTCCGTCGACCAGGTCTGCACCGCCACCGGATGATCCCACCGCAACGTCCGCGGTGCCGGACGCGACGTCGTGTACGCCCGCAGCCAGTCCCGCGACAGCCACGCCGGTTCCGTCTCACGCCCCAGCCAGGTCGAGTGTGCGACGCCCAGCCGGTGTCCGAACTCGCCCAACTGCTCCGGCGAGCACTCCATGCCGGCCCGACCCTGTACGTCCTCCAGCCACAGCGCCACCGACCCGTCGGCCCGGTCCACCGCGTCCAGTAGCACCGGCGCCCGGATGCCGGCGGCCGCGTACGCCTGGGTGGCGAGCCCGCTGCGGTAGGCGAGTACCTCGCGCCGCCAGTAGTTCCAGTGCGTCGGGTTCGTGCTGGTCGCCCAGTGTGCGGGGTGGTCGTCGTGCCGGTTCGGTGTGGCGATCTTGAGGATGGCGGTGTCGGTGTCCCGCCGTACCCGCCAGATGCCGCCGGTGGCCGCGTTGAACGGGTTGTGCCCCAGCGGTTCCGCCGACCACCCGGGCCGGATCAGGTCGTCGATCGGCTCCGGCACGGGACCAGCCTAGGGGTCTGTGCGGAGGTCGACCTACGCCCGTCGGTGGTACGTCAGCAATTGGGCGAGCAGGCGGGTCAGGGTCTGCCGGTCCTCGGCCGGAAGCGGTCCGAGCAGGTCGTCCTGCACCTTGTCGAGTGCTCGGTCCATTCGGTGCAGTTGCCGGTCACCGGCCGTGGTGAGGGTGACAATGTTGCGCCTCCGGTCGTCCGGGTCCGGTGTCCGTTCGACGAAACCCCGCTCGGCCAGTTCGTTGATGGCTGCCACCACGTCGCTGCGGTCCATGCTGCACCGGCGGCCAAGCTCGGCCTGGCTGGCCACTCCGAACTCGTCCAGCGCGGCCAGGATCCGGTAGTGGTATCCGCGCGCGCCCACCTCGCCGAAACCGTCGGACGCCAACCGGTGTGCGTGTACCGCCAGCTGGGTGAGCAGCCAACTCGGCTTCGCGGCCAGGCGTGCGGGTGTCTCTTCCACGTCAGTCACCATACAACGTTGGTATGGCCAACGAATCTCTGTATAGTTGGCGTGTCCAATGTTGGATCAGCCAACGAAGGGGATGTCATGGCCACGGACACTCTGATCGCCGACCGTATCGAGATCGCCGACCTGTTCACCCGCTTCGCCGGCCTGCTCGACAAGAAGCGGTGGGACGAAGCGCACACGATCTTCACCGACGACGTGGTGCTGCGTTCGCCCCGCGCGGGCGAACTCCACGGGATCGGCAAGCTCGTCGACTTTCTCCGACAGTCCGAGGTCGAGGGGGAGCACACCCAGCACGTCACCGCCGACCTGCTGGTGGACGTCGACGGCGACCAGGCGGCCGCCTCGGCGAACTCGCTCGTGTACTTCTACCGCGAGGGCCAGGTACCCCACCGGACCAGCGGCCTGCGGCTGACCTGCACCCTGGTACGGACGCCAGCGGGCTGGCGACTCCGCGAGCCGCAGATCATGCTCCTCTGGACGCACGAGAAGTGACCATGCCGACCCGCCACCCCGAGGGCTGCGGCCACCCCGAGGACTGTGGCGGCCCGAGGACTGTGGCGGCCCGGAGGCTGTGGCGGATTTCTGCCCCTCGGGGGGTAGTGGAACGCCACAGCCCGACGTCGCGCGGCCGGAGGATTCCGGCCGCTCATCGAGCAGACCGCTGGCCGTCAGGCCGTCAGGCCGTCAGGCCGTCCCGACCGGCCCGGAGGTCGCCGGCAGCGTGGCCAGGAACGGGATCAGTGCGCCGGCCAGTTCCTCCGGTGCCTCCTCGGCCATGTGGTGACCGCTCTCGATCGACCCGCCGCCCCGCAGGTCGGAGGACCAGTCGCGCCAGATCGCGAGGACGTCGCCGTACAGGTATTCCAGGTCGTCGCGCTTGGACCAGAGGACCAGGGTGGGACAGTCGATCCGGCGGCCGTTCGCCCGGTCCGCGTCGTCCGCCGCGCGGTCCACCCCGAGGCCGGCGCGGTAGTCCTCCAGCATCGCGCGGACGGTGGCGGGGTCGTGGATCGCCTGCCGGTAGTCGGCGTGGTTCTCCGCGCCCATCCGGTCGGGGTCGCCGCCGTACCAGGCGTCGGGGTCGGCCAGGATGGCCCGCTCGGGCTTGTCCGGCTGGGCGAAGAAGAACCAGTGCCACCAGGCGGCGGCGAACGTGCTGCCCGCTCGGGCCAGCGCCTCACCGATCGGTACGCAGTCCAAGACCGCCAGCCCGCTGACCGCGTCCGGGGCGTCGAGCGCCAGCCGGGTCGCGACGTAACTGCCCCGGTCGTGGCCGACGACCGCGAACCGCCGGTGTCCGAGACCGCGCATCAGCGCCAGCACGTCGCCGGCCATCGCCCGTTTCGAGTACGGCGAATGGTCGTCGGTGGTGGCGGGTTTCGAGGAGCGGCCGTACCCGCGCAGATCGGGGCAGACCACGGTGTGCCCGGCCGCGACCAGCATCGGAGCCACCCGGTGCCAGGTGGTGTGCGTACGCGGGTGGCCGTGCAGCAGCACGACCGGTGGCCCGGTGCCGCCGCTGCGTACCCGCAGCTCGGCGGGACCGACGTCGATCATCTGCTGGTCGAAGCCCTCGAACATTCGATCACTGTGCCCAGCCCGGGTTGCCGGTAATCATCGCGGGTCACGGGGGCGGGAGCAGCGCGTCGATCAGGGCGCGCAGCGGCGCGACCAGGTCCTGCTCGGTGGCCGACGCCAGCGGTTGCAACGGGGTCGACGTGCGCAGCACCGCGAGCCCGATGGTGGCGGCCAGCACGATCTGGGCCTGTAGGAGCAGACGGTCACCGTCCGGCTCGTCGGGTCGCCAGCCGGCGGCCGCGGCCAGCCGTTCGCCGGACTGGTGCAGTACGCCGAGCCGGATCTCGTCGGCGCGGGTGTCTCCGGAGGAACGCAGCAGCAGCGTCAGCTGACCCGGGACTCCCGTGGTCGCGAACCCGGCAACCTGGTGTGCGATGGCTTCGGGCACCCGCTCGAAGGGCACCTCGCCGGTCGTCCGCCGAAGCTCGTCACCGGCGGCTCCCAGGCAGGCCTCGAACAGGCCCTCCTTCGACGTGAAGTAGCGGCTGATCAGGGCGACGTTGACGCCCGCGTCGTCGGCGATGTCCCGTACGGTCGTGGCCGCGTAGCCGTCGCTGGCGAAGCGGCGGCGGGCCGCGTCAAGCAGGAGTTGACGGGTCTCGGTCGCGTCCCTGCGTCGACGCGGCGTCGGGTCGGTGGCGGTCGCGGCCACCTTCCTCGTGGCGCGGCCGGGCGGCTGTGCGGTCACGGCACGTCCTCTCTCGCTCTTGCCGTCAGCGTAACCGCCCCGACACATGATGTAAACATTTGTTGACTTGCGCCCGTACGTCGAGCCGGTGACGCCCGTCCGTCGCCGTGTCCGGATCGACGCGCCGAACCGGGAGTGTGACGTAAACGATTGTTGACTTTGACTCCGAGCTGCGGATACTAGGCTAAGTCAGCAAGCGTTTACATCTAGTTTCGGGGATCTCATGACCCAAACCCTCGAGGAGCCGCGTAACACCGGCCCCACCGCCGGCGCGGCTCCGCGCACCAACAGCACGCTCCTGGTGGTGTACCTGTCCTTGGGTGGCCTGGCGTTCGCGGTGCTGCAGTCGCTGGTGGCGCCCGCGATGTCGACCATCGCGCGCGACCTGGAGGTCTCGACCGGGGACATCAGCTGGGTCCTCACCGCGTACCTGCTGGCCGCCTCGGTCCTGACGCCGATCCTCGGCCGCCTCGGCGACATGGTCGGCAAGCGTCGGGTCCTGATCGGCATCCTGGCCACCCTCGCCGTGGGCACCCTGCTCGCCGCCCTGGCGCCGAACCTGGCCGTGCTGATCGTCGCCCGCGCGCTGCAGGGCGCGGCCGGTGCGATCCTGCCGTTGTCGATCGGCATCGTCCGCGACGAACTGCCCCGGGAGCGGGTCGGCGTCACCGTCGGCCTGCTGTCGGCGATCTTCGGAGTCGGTGCCGGTGTCGGCATCGTGGCCGCCGGTCCGATCGTGGAGCACCTGTCGTGGCACTGGCTGTTCTGGTTGCCGCTGGTTCTCGTGGTCATCGCGCTGCTCGGCGCGATCTTCGGGATGCCGGAGTCGCCCGTACGCACACCGGGCCGGCTCGACATGCTCGGTGCGTTCATCCTGTCCGTGTCCCTGGTGTCGCTGCTGCTCGCCGTGAGCAAGGGACAGGGCTGGGGCTGGGGTGAGCCGAAGACCATCGGCCTGCTCCTGCTCGGTGCGGTCGCCCTGGTCGTCTTCGTCCTGGTCGAGCTGCGGGTACGTGAACCGCTCATCGACATGAGCCTGATGCGGATCCGAGGGGTGTGGGCCACGGACCTCGTCGCCCTGATCCTCGGCTTCGCGATGTTCGGGACGTTCGTGCTCGTACCGACGCTGCTCCAGCTTCCCGCCGCCACCGGCTACGGGTTCGGCAAGTCGGTATCCCAGGCTGGGCTGTTCCTGCTGCCCACCGTCGTGATGATGGTGGTGTTCGGCCCGTTGGCCGGCCTGCTCGACCGGCGCTTCGGCCCCAAGGTGCCGATGTTCCTCGGCACCGTCTCGGTTGTCGTGGCGTTCGTGCTGCCCGCCCTCGCCCATGGCGCGACCTGGCAGGTGCTGCTTTCCGGAGTGCTCACCGGCGCCGGCATCGGCCTGGCGTTCGCGGCGATGTCCAACGCCATCATCGAGAGCGTGCCGGCCGCGCAGACCGGTGAGGCGAGCGGGGTCAACACCATCGCGCGGACCATCGGCAGCAGCATCGGCGCGGCGGTTGTCGCGGCCGTCGTCACCTCCAAGAGCACGCCCCAGGGTCTGCCCTTGGACTCGGCGTTCACCACCGGGTTCTGGGTCTGCGCGGGTGTGGCCGTACTGGCCGTGTTCGCGGCGCTCGCCCTGCCGTCGGCACACCGTCGCCACCAGCAGGCCGTCGCCGCGGGTGTGGACGACCTCCCGCCGGAGCCCGTCGAGCTGCACCTGCCGCACCCGCACCGGTAACCCCGGAAGGAGCCTCGCGACGCCGATCGGCCCGTACCCGGGATCTGGGCTGTGGCCACTCACGCCGGTGACACGTCCACGGGGCGTGTCACCGGCTGGTGTGGACGCCGGTCCTCCGAGACAATGGGCCATGGGGATCATGAGGCCCGAGGATGCGGGCTGGGCAGGGGCATTGCGCGAGGTCGCCGAGCGGCAGCGGGCCGAACTGGATCTCCAGCTGCCCGACTGGCCGGTCTACGGGCTGGCCGACTCGGTGGAGTCCGGCTGGCTGGCCGGTTGGTCACGTCAGGACGGCACGACGGTCGCCGCGGAGATCGGCTACGGGCTGCGGGTGGACGACACCTGGCTGACGGTGGAAACCCAACCGCGCGCGGGCGTGCTGTTCCACTCGCTCGACTGGGTGCTCGCCCTCCGGTTCGCCGCCGACGGACGGGACTACCCGGTTCCGGGGGTGCTGCCGGCGGCGTCGGACCAGGACCTTCCGGAGGCGCCCCGGTCGCATCCGGTCGAGGTGACGGTCGACGCCAGGCCGACGTCCGCACAGGTCCAGCGGGTGGACGGGTACGCGGCGTGGCGGGTCGTCCTCGACCAGGTGGTGGTGACGGTGACCGGGCGGGGCATCTCCACGCTCCCCGCCCTGGTCCGCCTCACCGACCTCGGCTCGTACGCGTCCCGGCGCGGCGAGGCCCTGGCGGCGCTCGCCGCCGTTCCCCGCCCGCAGGCGCAGCCGTTGACCGGCCCGGACGAAACCGAGCCGCTCTGGGCCCACCACGGCCTGCTGGCGATGACGATCGCCGGGCGGAACGAGAATGCGACCCGGTTGGTGTCGAACCGGCCCTTCGGTCAGCTCGCCGCCGACTGGGGACCGCGCTGGGACGCCGCGATCCGCCGCCAGTGCCAGCTGCGTGACCAGGGCGTCGCCGACGCCCGCGAAGCGGTCACCGCGATGGTCGCGCAAGTCGGTGACCTGCAGGAACGTGCGCGGTGGTGGCAGCGGGCCGAGTTGCGGCAACGGGCGGTCGGCGAGGTGGTCTGGGTGACCGCGACCGGCGAGCAGAACGTACCCAGTGCCGCCGCGCAGCGGGCCTGGGCAATCCAACGAGAGGCCGGTCTCGACGCCTGGCAGGACTGGGCCGACGAGCTGTCGGCTCGGTGACGTCAGTCGTTCAGCACTGCGGCGAGCCGGTCCCGGAAGCGTCGCTCAGCGTCGCTGACGGTGTCGCCGCCGATGCCGAGGATGCCGCCGCTGGGCGCCGCCGACACCACCTGGTCGGCGATCTCGACCAGCCAGTGCTCGTACGCGCCGACCTCGCCCTCGTGCACCCGGTTCCCGAGCAGGGCCACGGCGCTCTTGGCCCGCAGCAGCACGT
This sequence comes from Micromonospora sp. NPDC049523, assembly GCF_040676775.1. Lineage (NCBI taxonomy): Bacteria > Bacillati > Actinomycetota > Actinomycetes > Micromonosporales > Micromonosporaceae > Micromonospora > Micromonospora sp. NPDC049523. The sequence goes on from NZ_JBFAPP010000012.1 coordinate 73,981, forward strand.
CGTCGATCAGCGCCTGCGGGTCGTCCGGTTCGATCACCGGCAGTTCCTCGCCCGCCTCCGGGTCACCGGCGCGGGCGATCACCTCGCCGGCCACGGCGGCGACCAGCGGGCTGGCCGATTCCCGGCCGGCGGAGATCGCCTCCAGGCCGGCGGCGTTCTCGTTGCGGGTGCGCCGGGCGCCGTTCGACTCGGCCGCGCTGGCCGCGGTCAGCACCGCCTGCGGCAGGCCGACGAGCAGACCCCACTCGTCGTCGGAGAAACCGAGCTTGGTGAATACCGGCTGGTCGGTCACGGCATGCCCCTTTCGCGTACGTCGATCAACGAGCGAACGCCCGGCGGTCGGCGACGGTCGCCACACCGGGCTGAGTTGGATCAGGTGACAGGTTAGATCAGGCTGTTCCCTACGGCGTGTTACCCCCGCGGGCGTTCCCTCAACCCGGTCGGTCGCGCAGGTCAGCGCCCGCCCTTACCGAACATCGAGCGGATCGCGGCGATCAGCAGAAGCGCGCCGAGTACGGCACCGAGCAGCCGTACGCCGGGGACGTCGTACCAGCTTGTTTCCTGTACGGCGAGCGGAATCCGATCCATCCGAGCATTGTCGTACGGCTGCCGGAACGGCGCATCCCGCTAATAGAAAGGTTTATTGACTATTTCCTGGGCCGGTGTGACCATGGCAGCACGCGCCGCGACCGGACCGGCGCGTATTCACTGTGGATAACGGGGGTACGGAGCCTGATGAGCACACCGACGGGCGGCCTTTCGATTCTGGCCGCGGCGGTCCTGCAACCGGGTTTCGAGGGCAGTGCCGCTCCGCCGGACTGGGTGCGCCGCTGGCTCGGTGAGGGGCTCGGCGGGGTCGCTCTCTTCGCCCGCAACGTACGCGACGCCGAGCAGGTTTCCGCGCTCACCGCCGCGCTGCGGGCGGAGCGGTCGGACGTGCTGGTGGCGATCGACGAGGAGGCCGGTGACGTCACCCGGTTCGAGTCGCAGGTGGGCAGTTCCCGGCCCGGCAACCTCGCCCTCGGCGCGATCGACGACCCGGAGCTGACCGAACGGGTGGCCCGCGACCTCGGGGCCGACCTGGCCGCCGCCGGGATCACCCTGAACTACGCACCGGTCGCCGACGTCAACTCCAACCCCGACAACCCGGTCATCGGCGTACGCGCCTTCGGGGCCGACTCGGCCCTGGTGGCCCGCCAGACCGCCGCCTGGGTACGCGGGCTCCAGGCCGCCGGGGTCGCCGCCTGCGCCAAGCACTTCCCCGGCCACGGTGACACCAGCGTCGACTCGCACATCGACGTACCCCGGATCGGGGCGACCCGCGACCAGCTCGACGCGGCCGAGTTGCCGCCGTTCCGGGCCGCGATCGACGCCGGGGTGCAGGCCATCATGACCGGGCACCTGCTGGTCCCGGCGATCGACGGGGAATGGCCGGCAACCCTGAGCCGGCGGGTGCTCAACGGCCTGCTCCGGGAGGAACTCGGTTTCCAGGGTGTGGTCATCACCGACGGGATCGAGATGCGGGCCGTCGCCGACCGCTACGGGCTGGAGGCGGTGGCCGTACGCGCCCTGGCCAGCGGGGTCGACGCGATCTGTGTCGGCGGCGACCACGCCGACGAGGAGACCGCGCGTCGGTTGCGGGACGCGATCGTGGCCGCCGTGGTCAACGGTGAGCTGCCCGAGGAGCGACTGGTCGAGGCCGCCAAGCGGGTCGGTCAACTCGCCGCCTGGACCACCGCCGCCCGCGCCGACCTGCCGGCGGGGGGCGGCTCCGGGCCGGACGGTTCGGTGATCGGGCTCGCGGCGGCCCGGCGGGCGGTCCGGCTGACCAGCACCGCGGACGCCGTCGCGCTGCCACTGCCCGGTCCAGCGCACGTGGTGGAGTTCGCGCCGCCGCGCAACATCGCGATCGGCGCGGAGACCCCCTGGGGCCTGGCCGAGCCGCTGGCCGCGTTGCTGCCGGGCACCACCTCGGTCCGGCTCACCGCCGAGGATCTGCCGGCCGGCGAGCGGCTGCCGTCGTCCCTGCTCGCCCCGGCGGTGGGCCGCCCGCTGGTGCTGGTGGTCCGGGACCTGCACCGGCACGACTGGATGGCGGCCACCGTGGCCAGGGTATTGGCGGTACGACCCGACGCCGTCGTGGTGGAACTCGGCGTGCCGGAGCTGGTCACCGGCCGGGTGCACCTGTCCACGTACGGCGCCACCCGGGCCGGTGCGCGCGCCGCCGCCGAACTGCTCGCCGGTCGCTCCTGAAGGGACGGTCTGCACCCCACCGGGTCACGCCGTCGTGACCGGGGGCGAATGTGTGGGTCGGTCCGATCGGCGTCAGTCCATACCGGAATCAATCCAATCTTTACGAAGGGTGCCCCCACCTTCACGTCGAGTCGCGGTATTGTCCGTCCGGTGACCCCCCGCTGGCAGCGGGCCGCGATGATGCCGTCCTGGACTCGCTGGCTTCCCTGCTCCTATGTCTATCTGACCGTCGTCCCAGGTCCGGTGCCGTTCCGTCGCTCGGCCTGGAACGGTCTCGTGCCCTGGGACGACGCGCTCTGGTGCGACCCCGGTGACGTGGAGGATTGGGTGGCCCGCTCACGGCACCGCCATCCGCGCCGGGAGGCCGTCCACGCCGAGTTGCACGCCCGCCAGCACTACGACTGGATGGTCGAGGTGCGCGGTGCGCGGATCGAACTGTTCGGCGAGATGTGCCGGCGCCGGGACCTGCCGGTCCCGCACACCGTCGGTGAGCTGTTGGCCTGCCTGGCCGGGTTCGGCCTGTTCGAGGTCGTCCACGACGGCGCCGCGGACGACCCGTGGGTACGGCCGCGCCTGGACCGGGATCCGCTGGAGGTGTTGCCGCTCTCGGCCGAGGAGCGGGAACTCGAAACCCGTGCCCAGCGCGACGACCGGGCGGTGCTGGTCGCCATCGCGGTCCGCCGGCTGGCCCAGCGCACCGGGAGGCGGTGGCGACGGCGGCAGGTCAGCACCAACCTGGCCGGCCTGGCCGAGGTTGCCGGCCTGCCGGTGGAGCAGACCCGGCAGGGGCTCACCGACCTCGGTGGCCTGGCCGACCTGGGCCTGGACTGGCGCGGCGGGGACGGCCGGATCCGGCTGACCGTGCCCTGGCCCGACTTCCGGTTGCGCTTCCCGTTCGACGAGCTGCCCGCACCCGAGCACGCGGTCTAGCGCGGCCGGGCGCCAGGCGCTCCGCCGTCAGCCGCGTGGGCTCGATCAGCCGCGTGGGCTCAACCGGTCGAGCTCGGTGAGCAGCCGGTCCACCTCGTCGGCGGTGTTGTAGTGGTAGACGCTGGCGCGTACCGCACCACCGCTGTCGCGCAGCCCCATGGTCTGGAAATACTCGTAGGCGTAGTAGTCACCGGCGGAGACGCAGATGCCGAGCGCGCCCAGCGCCGCCGCGGTCTGCGCGGGTGTCTGCCCGGCGACCCGGAACGAGACCGTGGGCCAGCGGTGCCGGGCCGAGCCGTAGACGGTCACCGTCGGCAGTCCGGCCAGCCCGCTGCGCAGCCGCTCGAAGACCGACTCTTCGTACGCCCGGACCGCGGTCAGGCTGGCCCGCAGCCGCGCCGGCCGGTCGGCGGGCGTGGTGGCCGGATCGGCGACGCCGGCCAGTTCGGCCAGCCCGGCCAGGTGGTCGACGGCGGCCCGTACCCCGGCGAGCAGGGGGAAGCTCGGGGTGCCGAACTCGAACCGCTCCGGGGCTGCGTCCGGCGACGGGATCAGCTTCGCCGGTCGCAGTGGCTCCCACACCGTCGGCGCGGCGACGACCGCGGCCAGGTGCGGGCCAGACCACTTGTAGGCGCTGGTGACGAAGAAGTCCGCACCCAGCTCGGCCAGGTCCGTCGGGGCGTGCGGCGCGGCGTGTACGCCGTCGACGTAGACCAGGGCGCCGGCCGCGTGCGCCAGCTTGGCGATCGACGGTACGTCCGGCACGGTGCCGATCGCGTTGCTGCCCCCGGTGACCGCGACCAGGCGGGTCCGTTCGGTGATCAGGTCGGCGTACTGGTCGACCGGCAGCTCACCGCTGTCCCGGTCGAATTCCGCCCAGCGTACGGTCGCCCCGGCCGCCTCGGCGGCCTGCGCCCACGGCCGGACGTTGGAGTCGTGGTCGAGCCGGGAGAGCACCACCTCGTCGCCCGGCCGCCAGGTGCGCCCCACCGTCCGGGCCACCGTGTACGTCAGCGCGGTCGCGCTCGGCCCGAACACCACCCCTTCGGGTACCCCGCCGACCAGGTCGGCGATTGCCGCCCGCGCCTGCGCCACGTACTCGTACGCCCGCTGTCCGGGTACGGACGCGGTGCTCCGGTTCGCCACCGCCGTACGCATCGTCTCCGCCACCGCGTCCGCGACCCCGGCGGCCACCTGGCTGCCCCCGGCCCCGTCGAAGTGCAGGTAGCCCTCGGTGAGGGCGGGGTAGGCGGCCCGTACCCGGGCGATGTCGTACGGCATGTCAGGCACGATATCCGGTCGAAGATCGTCGCGGCGAACGCGTTCGGTCGCATCACTCTCGTACCCTTGTTGGGGTGAATAGCCCCCGCAGGTATCCCAGAATGACGTATGTCCGTCGAATCACCGGTCTTGCCGCCGGTCTCGCTCTCGGTGCTGCCCTGCTCGCCGGCTGCAGCTCCGAGGGTGCCTCCACCGACTGCGGCATCGACCAGTGCACGGTCACCTTCGAGCGGGGCGTCGAGGCGAACGCCTCGATCCTCGGAGTCAACGCCAAGCTGGTCAAGGCCGAGGGCGACCAGGTCACCCTCGAGGTTGCCGGCGAGCAGCTCACCCTGACCACGGGTCAGCAGGCCACCGAGATCGGCGGCATGGCGGTGACCCTGGAGAGCGTCACCGACCAGCAGGTCCAGGTACGGATCGGCAAGCTCTGATCTCGTAGCGTCCGCACCGGTGGCGTGCGGTGGCGGTTGGGCCGACCCGGCCGCCACCCGGCCACGTCACCGGTGTGCGGTGGCCGACGTTTGGAAATCACGGCGAACGGTCAATGACATCTCCATGTCGATGACCCGTGGCGCCGAAGCCACCGCCTCCCGTGCCGCCTCCCGCGCCGCGAACAGCCCCGCCCTGGCCGCACTGGCTCGGGCCGGCTTCGTCGGCTACGGGATCGTCCATCTCCTCTTCGCCTGGCTGGCCCTGCAGATCGCCTTCGACAAGGCGGCCGACGACGGGGACCAGTCCGGCGCCCTGCGTACCCTGGCCGAACAGCCGCTGGGCCGGTTCCTGGTGATCGCGATCGCCGTCGGCCTGCTGGCCATGGCGATCTGGCAGGCCTTCGAGGCCGCCATCGGACACACCGAGGACCGGGGCCGCGAGCGGGTGCTGGAACGTCTCGCCTCCGCCGGCCGTACGCTTGTCTACCTCTACTTCGCCTGGACCGCGTACCAGGTGTTCAACCACGCCAACTCGTCCAGCGCCGACAAGCAGCAGGCGCTGACCGAAGACCTGATGGCCTCCTCCGGTGGCCGCTGGCTGGTCGGGGTGGCCGGGCTCGCCCTCGCCGCGCTCGGCATCGGGCTGGTGGTCTACGGGGTGAAGAAGCACTTCGAGAAGCACCTGATGACCGGTCAGATGAGCCCGCAGACCCGTACGCTGAGCCGCCGGCTGGGCGTCGCCGGTTACAGCGCCAAGGGCGTCGCGTACGGCATCGCCGGGGTGCTGTTGGTGACCGCCGCCGTCAAGTACGACCCGGACCAGGCGCGCGGCTTGGACGCCGCGCTGCACACCCTGCGTGAGCAGTCGTACGGCACGCTCCTGCTGTCGCTGGTCGCGCTCGGCATCGCGGCGTTCGGCGCGTTCTGCTTCGTGCAGGCCCGGTACCGCAAGGTTTAGCCCGAATAGAACTGGTTAATTTGGGCAAACTACTGCAATTGCTCAGAGGTCGAGGAACCCGTACCGCCTGACCGGTGTTCCCCCGCAGGCCGGCTACCAGCCGCCGCCCCGCGCGGGACACCGGTCAGCTGTGCGCCTGTTCCCGGCCGGGTCCCAGGGGAGAAAAAGTCGTGCCGGACGTGCCCGAATACGCCGAGACCATCGCCGCCGCGCTGGGCGCCGCGGCGATCGCCCTGCTCGTGGCCGAGGTGCTCTACCGCCTGCTGCACTGGCTGGGCCGGCGCTCGCTGTTACTGGTGGAACTCTCCGAACACGGGCACCGGCCGTTCCAACTCGCCGGCACGGTCTTCGCCGTCCAGATCGCGATCCGCGGCAACACCGACTACGCGGTGGGCGACACCTGGCGCGAGGTGCTGCTGCACCTGCTGGTGCTGGGCATCATCGCCGGCGCCGCGTGGCTGGTGGGTGCCGTACTGCTGGCCGCCGAGGACACCGCGCTGGCCCGGTTCCGCACCGACGTACCGGACAACCGGCAGGCCCGCCGGATCAAGACGCAGGTGGTGATGCTGCGCCGGGTCACCATCGCGGTGATCGTCGTGCTCTCCGTGGGCGCCGCCATGATGACCTTCCCCAGCGTGCGGGGCGTCGGCGCCAGCGTGCTCGCCTCCGCGGGTGTGATCGGCGTGGTCGCCGCGCTGGCCGCGCAGACCGTGCTCGGCAACGTCTTCGCCGGCATCCAGCTCGCCTTCAGCGACGCGGTACGCCTCGACGACGTGGTGGTGGTCGAGGGGGAGTGGGGACGGATCGAGGAGCTGACCCTCAGCTACGTGGTGGTGCAGATCTGGGACGACCGGCGGCTGATCCTGCCGACCTCCTACTTCACCAGCAAGCCGTTCCAGAACTGGACCCGTACCCGGGCCGCGGTGCTCGGTACCGCCGAGTTCGATGTGGACTGGTCGGTGCCGGTCCAGCAGATGCGCGAGGAGTTGCGCCGGCTGGCCGAGGGCACCGAGCTGTGGGACGGGCGGGTCTGCGTACTGCAGGTCACCGAGGCCACCGGTGGCCTGGTCCGGGTACGGGCCCTGGTCAGCGCCGCGGACGCACCGAGCCTGTGGGACCTGCGCTGCCTGGTACGGGAACACCTGGTCGGCTGGATCCGGGACCAGCGCCCGATCGCGCTGCCGCGTACCCGGGCCGAGGTCGGCGACGCCAACGGCGGCTTCGACTGGCAGGGGGTCCGGCCGCCGGTCCGTACCGGCCCGGCGCCCGCCGCCGAGGCCCCCGACGACGCCCGGGTCTTCGGGGGCAGCGACGACGGCGACGCGCGCAGCAGCACCTTCGTCGGACCGGACGAACCGGTCGACGCGAACACCCCCAGAGGTTAGGAAGCACCCTTCCTGGGCCGAATCGGCAACGAGGGGCCCTTGCTTCCTTCAGGGTGGGAGGGGACGAACTTTTGCCGATCAGGATTGCCCGGGCGGGATTCGGGGCATACAGCTCGGCAAGCGGATAGGGGGACACCATGGCCGACCTGCGTGACGGCAAGGTCACCCGGCCGGTGGCCGAACAGTCGGTCGCCGAGCTGGTGCAGCACGGTACCGAGCAGGTGTCGAAGCTGGTCCGCGACGAACTGGCGCTGGCCCGTGCCGAACTCGCCCAGAAGGGCAAGCACGCCGGGATCGGCGTCGGGCTCTTCGGCGGCGGCGGTGCGCTCGCCCTCTACGGGCTGGGTGCACTGGTCGCCACGGCCATCCTGGCGCTGGATCTGGTGCTGCCGGCCTGGGCCGCGGCTCTGATCATCGCCGGGTTGCTGTTCATCGGTGCCGGCCTGCTCGCGCTGATCGGCAAGAGCCAGGTGACCCGGGCCGTGCCCCCGGTGCCGAGCGCGGCCGTGAAGAGCGTGCGCGCCGACGTCGACACGGTCACCGCTGCGGTCAAGGACAGGGGACAGCCATGACATTGAGTAATGGCCACGGCGACCACGAAGCGTTGCGGGATGAAATCCGGCAGACGCGCGCAGAACTGGCCGAAACGGTCCAGGCGCTGGCCAACAAGGCGGATGTCAAGGCACGCATCAAGGGTTCCGCCGCCCAGGTCACCGGCCGCCTGCGCGGGCAGGCCGGGCAGGTCAGGGCACAGGCCGGGGAACGGGCCGGCGAGGTCCGCTCGTCGGTCGCCGAGGCGAACCGGGCGGTCCGCCGCCGGCCGGTGCCGTGGGGTGCTGGCGTACTGGCCGCGGCGGCACTGGCGGCGGCGGTCGCGTACCTGGTGATCCGGCGGTCGCAGCGATGAGCGGGGGAGTGGGCCGGGCCGCCTACAAACCGGTCGGGCTGCTGCTCGGGATGGGTGCCGGTGTGCTGGCCGGTGCCCTGTTCCGGCAGGTCTGGAAGGTGACCGCGGGCGACGGCGAGGCACCCGACGCCATCGACGAGGACCGGGGTTGGGTCGAGATCCTGGCCGCCGCGGCGTTACAGGGTGCGATTTTCGCGGTGGTCCGGGCCGCGGTGGACCGGGGCGGTGCGATCGGCGTACGACGGTTGACCGGTAGCTGGCCGCAGTAAGCACCACCGATGGTCGCCGTCCTTTGGTACGGCTTGCCCCACTCGCAACGCTATGCGAACCCTTGTCAATGGCGGCGAAGTAGTCCTATGCGCCCCCACTGCATCGCTCTCGGTATCCGACAAGTGCTCCTATCGCCACCGCCGGTAACGACAAGCGGGTACGACGATGCGTGAACGGATCCGGTTGGCTCGCTCGGCCGAGCATCATGGACTCCCGGCGTACCCGCAGCGTGGTGCCGTACAGCGCGCTGACCGGGCGATCGTCGCTCCGACAACGGGCCCGCGATCGATCGCCGGGCGAAGAAGTCGCGGGCGTTCAGGTCACATGTCGGAGAATATCGTCGGGTAGGCTGTGCGAAGTTTTTGCGTACGTGGTTTGCTGTTCCCCGCTGTTAGAGACAGCGGGGTTGAGAAGTCTCCCTCTGTGGGGGCCGCTCAGGCGCCGCTGCTCGAAAACGGCCAACCGGCCGCACGGCGTGCTCGGCCGCCAGTTTAGAAGGAGATACACATGGCGCAGGGAACCGTGAAGTGGTTCAACGCAGACAAGGGCTTCGGCTTCATCACCGTCGACGGCGGGGGTGCTGACGTGTTCGTCCACTTCTCGGCGATCCAGTCCAGCGGCTACCGCACGCTGGAGGAGAACCAGCGGGTGGAGTTCGAGATCGCTCAGGGCCAGAAGGGCCCGCAGGCTGAGCAGGTCCGCCCCATCTGATTCATTGACGGCCGGCCGCCGCCGGCCCTGTAATTGATCCATCACCGGATCGACGTCGAGCCCCGTGACCAGCAGTGGTCACGGGGCTCGATGCATTTCACGGTCCAGTCGTACGGCGCGGTGCCGGGCGGGTCCCCGGCACTACGGCCGAGCCGCCTACCAGCGGTTGTGCACCTGGGGGCGGATCAGTTCGTCGTAGACGGCGTTGACGCCGGCCAGCGTCTCCGCCGGCAACGGTGCCAGGTCGGCAGCGGCGACGTTGCCCCTGGCCTGACCGGCGTTGCGGGCACCCGGGATGACCACGGTGACGCCGGGCTGGTCGATGACCCACCGGAGCGCGAACTGGGCCATCGTGGCCCCGGACGGGACCAGCGGCCGCAGGCGCGCGACGGCCTCCAGGCCGACGTTGAAGTCGACCCCGGAGAAGGTCTCGCCGACGTCGAACGCCTCGCCCTGCCGGTTGTAGTTGCGGTGGTCGTCGGCGCCGAAGCTGGTGTGCTCGTCGTACCGGCCGGAAAGCAGGCCGCTGGCCAGCGGTACGCGGGCGATGATGCCGACCCCGGCCTGCGCCGCGGCGGGCAGCACCTGCTCCAGCGGCTTGAGCCGGAACGCGTTCAGGATGATCTGGACGCTGGCGGTCCCGGGCCGGGAGATCGCCGCCAGGGCCTCTTCGACGGTCTCCACGCTCACCCCGTACGCGGCGATGCGCTTCTCCTCGACCAGGGTGTCCAGGGCGTCGTAGACCCGGTCGTCGAGGAAGACCGGCGTCGGCGGGCAGTGCAACTGCACCAGGTCGAGCCGGTCGACGCCGAGGTTGGCCCGGGACCGGTCGGTCCAGGCCCGGAAGTTGTCCAGGGTGTAGGACTCGGGGACCTGCGGGACCCGTCGGCCCATCTTGGTCGCCACGGTCAGCCCGGAGTTCGGGCGCTCCCGCAGGAACCGGCCGATGAGTTGCTCGCTGCGACCGTCGCCGTACACGTCGGCGGTGTCGAGGAAGGTGACCCCGGCCTCGACGGCCGTGGCAAGGATGTCGAGGGCCTCGTCCTCGCCGACCGTGCCCCAGTCCGCGCCGAGTTGCCAGGCGCCGAGCCCGACCACACCGACCTCACGCCCCAATCGGGGGAAGCTGCGCTTTTCCACGAACGGGAGCCTAGACCCCCGGGGGTGACGGGATGCCGCGCTGCCCCTATTCTCCAACAAGACGTACGTACGGTTTGGAGGCCGACGATGTGGGACCCGAACACCTACCTGCGGTACGGCGACGAACGTTCCCGCCCGTTCCACGACCTGCTCGCACGGGTGCCGGCGGACCGGCCACGGACCGTGGTCGACCTCGGCTGCGGCCCCGGCAACCTCACCGTGACCCTGCAACAGCGCTGGCCACAGGCCCGGATCAGCGGGTTCGACTCCTCGCGAGAGATGGTCGACAAGGCGCTCGGGCTGGGCTCCGGCGTCGACTTCGCGGTTGCCGACGTACGCGACTGGGCGCCGGACCCGACCGTCGACGTGGTGGTCTCCAACGCCGTACTGCAGTGGGTGCCGGGGCACGAAACCCTGCTGGCGCGCTGGGCCGGGGAACTGCCGGCCGGAGCGTGGCTCGCCGTCCAGGTGCCGGGCAACTTCGACGCCGCCTCGCACCGCGCCCTGGGTGCCGTCGCCGCCGACCCGCGCTGGAGCGAACTGCTGCGGGACCTGCTGCGGTCGGCGCCGGTGCTCGACGCGGTCGGCTACGCCACCCTGCTGACCGGCGCGGGGTGCGCGGTGGACGCCTGGGAAACTACCTACGTGCACCTGCTGCCCGCCCGTGACGTGGTCGACCATCCGGTGTTGAGCTGGATGGAGGGGACCGCGCTGCGTCCGGTCCGGGCCAGCCTCGGCGGCGACACCACCGCCTGGGCCGACTTCCGAGCCACGCTCAACCGGCGGCTCGCCGAGGCGTACCCGGTCCGGGACGGTCTGGTGTACTTCCCGTTCCGTCGCCACTTCTTCGTCGCCCGGACCGGCGCTCACGCCGTGACCGGCGCACCACCCGCAGTTAGGAAGAACCCGTGACCGACCTGTCGGCCTTCATCGCCGGACTACCCAAGGTGGAACTGCACGTACACCACGTCGGTTCCGCGTCACCGCGGATCGTGGCCGAGCTGGCCGCCCGGCACGAGGGGCGTACCCCGGTGCCCGCCGACCCGGCCGCACTCGCCGACTACTTCGCCTTCCGCGACTTCGGCCACTTCATCGAGGTCTACCTGAGCGTGGTCGACCTGATCAGGGACCCCGAAGACGTACGGATCCTGACCTTCGAGGTGGCCCGTGAGCTGGCCCGCCAGGAGGTCCGGTACGCCGAGCTGACCATCACCCCGTACTCGCACGTTAAGCGGGGGATCCCGGCACCCGCCTTCTGCGAGGCGATCGAGGACGCCCGCAAGGCCGCCGCCGCCGAACTCGGCATCGAACTGCGCTGGTGCTTCGACATCCCCGGCGAGGCCGGACTGCCGGCCGCCGAGGAGACCCTGCGCATCGCCCTGGACGAACGCCCGGACGGGCTGGTCAGCTTCGGCCTCGGCGGGCCGGAGGTCGGGGTGCCCCGGCCGCAGTTCAAGCCGTACTTCGACCAGGCGCGGGCGGCCGGACTGCGCTCGGTCCCGCACGCGGGCGAGACCACCGGCCCGGAGACGATCTGGGACGCGCTGCGCGAGCTGGGCGCCGAGCGGATCGGGCACGGCATCTCCGCCGCGCAGGACCCGCAACTGCTGGAGTACCTGGCGCAGCGCCAGATCGCGCTGGAGGTCTGCCCGACGTCGAACGTACGGACCCGCGCGGTCCGGGCGATCGAGGAGCACCCACTGCCCGCGCTGGTCGCGGCCGGGGTGCTGGTCACCGTCAACTCGGACGACCCGCCGATGTTCGGCACCACCCTGGAGCAGGAGTACGCCGTCGCGGCCAACCTGCTCGACCTCGGCCCGGACGGGATAGCCGCCCTGGCCCGCAACGCGGTCACCGCGTCCTTCCTCCCGGCACCGGAGAAGCAGCGCATCGCCGCCGAGATCGACGGCTACCTCGCCGCCAGCGGCGCCTGAGCCGACCCGTGGCGGGTCCGTTCCGGGCGAAGACGAAGCGGGCCCGCTCGACGTGACACCACAGCGGGCCCGCTCGACGTGACACCACAGCGGGCCCGCTCGACGTGACACCACAGCGGGCCCGCTCGACGCGCTGACCGGAGCGGGCCTGCTCCGGTCGGGCCGGTGCCGTGGGCTGCCGGAAACCGGGAGCGGCGCTGGACGAGGGAAAAGGGGCTGGCCCGGCGCGGGGTGCTGCGGGCGGCCGCACCGGGCCAGCGTTCGTGGGCGGACGCCACGGTGCCGTCCCGACCGAGGGGTGGTCGGGCGGCGCCGTGGCGTCGCCGAGCTGGCGCGCGCGACGGGACGGGTGTGGGGGACCGAGTCCCGCCGCGCGCACGATTTCCCGCCGGACCGCGTGGGGAAAGGTGATGGTCCGGCGGAACTGGATGGGATCGGTGCCAATCCTGCCAGCGACGGCCGCCGTGGACTGCGCGGTTAATCCAGACCTAAGCTGAACTTGAAGATTTCTTACTGATTTCCGGTAAGGCAGCGGACACCGACCCTCCACAGTGGGGAGTCGGTGTCCGGGGATCCGTGGACAGTGGACGGGCGGTGGGTCCGACCCGGCGACGTCCGGGAACGGGCGAGCGGCGCGCTCAGTTCTCCGTACCGCCGGATTTTGCCTGGCGGCGGCCCTTGCCGTCGCGTTCCCGGGCCAACCGGCCGACCAGCCCGAAGCGGCTCACCTGGCGCGGCGTCGCCTCGGGATCGGCGAGCAGCATCACCACGCTGGCCCCGCCGAGCCGGGCCCGGTCGATGCTGACCGAGCCGTTCGCCTGCAACGCCACCCGCCGGGCGATGTCCAGCCCCAGGCCGGTGGAACCCCGGTCGCTCGCACCCCGGCGCAGGGCCCGATCCGGGTTGGCGATGCCCGGCCCGGCGTCGTCGACCCGGACCGCGATGTAACCGTCCCGTCGGGACACCGCGACCTCGAACGCGGTGCCCTGCGGGGTGTAGCGGAACACGTTGCCGAGCACCGCGTCCAGCGCCGCGGCCAACTCGGCGCGCGGCACCGGTACGGGGATGCGCAACTGGGCGCCGCTGATCCGGTGCGGCCGGTTCTGGTCACCGGCGAGCGCCGCCCAGAACACCATCCGGTCCCGGACCACCTCGCTGACGTCGCACATGCCCGGTTCGGTCTCCTGCACCACCGTCTTGCGGGTCGTGTTGATCAGCACGTCGATCTCACCCTCCAGGGTGACGATCGCCTGCCGGATCCGCCGGATCGTCCGGCGCCGGTCGAGTTCCGCCTCGCTGAACGAGCCCACGCTGGTGTCGTCGGAGTCGAGCGCGTCGGCGTCGAGCCGCAGCACCGTCAGCGGCGTACGCAACCGGTGCGACAGGTCGGCGACCAGTTCACGTTCGTCGGTACGGGACGTGACCAGTCGGTCCGCCATCCGGTTGAAGGCGTACCCGGCCTCGGCCAGCTCCCGGGGGCCGCTCGGCTCGATCCGCAGGTCGAGGTCCCCGTCACCGACCGCGAGTGCGGCCTGGACGAGTCCCCGGGCGGACGCGACCGCGCGGCCGGCGAGCCGGTCCACCACGATCACCGAGACCACCACCAGCCCGATCGCGATGGCGATCAGCGTGAGCCAGCGGCCACCGGCCCCCGGCTCCAGGGCGGAGGAGGGGATGAAGACCTCGACCACCGCGACCCGGTCGCCGAGCGATACCGGTTCCAGCCGGACCACCCCGCCGTCCACGTCGGCGATCACCAGCTCACCGCTGGCGCGGGCCCGGTCGACGTCGTCCTCACTGGCCCGTGGGGTGCCGCCGGTTTCCAGACCGTGCACCACCGGTCGGTCGGCCGGACCGTCGGCGAACTGCCCGATCACCTGGGTGAGCAGCGTCGGGTCGGCTCCTGCGGCCAGCGCCCCGACGACCACCGCGGCGTGTCGCCCGGCGTCGGCGAGCGCGTGCTCCCGCGCCTCCTGCTGCAACGACAGGCCGAGCGGGATGAGGAAGGCGAGTGCGACGATCGAGGTCATGCCGGCCCCGAGGTAGGCCAGCGCCAACCTCAGTCCGGTGCCACCAACCGGAACCCGACCCCCCGCACGGTGCGCAGGTAGCGGGGTTTCGCTGCGGACTCGCCCAGTTTGCGACGAAGCCAGTACAGATGTACGTCGATTGTCTGATCCTCGCCGACCGATGGCTGCCGCCATACCTCCTCCAACAGTTCCCGGCGGGACACTACCCGGCCCGGTCGTGCCGCGAGATAGGCCAGCACGTCAAATTCCTTCCGGGTCAGCGCGAGCGGCACGCCGTCCAGCAGTGCGCTGCGCTCACCCACGTCGACCCGCAGGCCACCGACCTCGTGGACCGCGGGTGCCACCGTACGGCTCGCCCGGCCGGCCCGGCGCAGCACGGTGGTGATCCGGGCGTCCAGGTGCGCGCCGGTGAACGGCTTGACCATGTAGTCGTCCGCGCCGGCCCGCAGCAGCCGGACAACCGACTGCTCGTCGTCGCGGGCGGTCGCGATGATGATCGGCACGTCGGTGATGCCGCGCAGCATCCGTAACGCGTCCGCCCCGTCCAGGTCGGGTAGTCCGAGATCCAGCACCACCAGGTCGGGCGTTTCGGCGGCGACCCGACGCAGGGCGTCGAGAGCCGTACCGACCGCGTGCACCGCGTGCCCACGATCGGCCAGGGAGCGCAGCATCGCGCCGCGCACGACGTGGTCATCCTCGACCAGGAGCACCGTGGCCACCTGAGCACCGTACTGCCCCTGGCAAGTGCGGCGGATTGCGCCCACGTGCCTTTTGCCGGCATGCTCCCCGTACCATGTCCTTCGTACTTGTCGATGACGCGCGACTTGCCCTGGCTAGGGATAGTCTGGCCGGTCTGTCGGTTGGCGACGCCCTGGGCGCGCGATACTTCGTTCCCGGTGCCGGCGTGTCGCCCTGGCGGGACACCCCGCCGCCGGAGAGCCCGTGGCTGTGGAGCGACGACACGGAGATGGCCTGCTCGGTACTTGCCGTGCTCGCCCGGCACGGGACGATCGACCGGGACGAACTCGCCGAGTCCTTCGCGGCCCGGTACGACCCCGGCCGGCGCTACGGTGCCGGCGCGGTCGAACTGCTCGAACTCGTCCGTGCCGGTACGCCGTGGCCGGTCGCCGCCGTGTCCGCGTTCGACGGGCAGGGCTCGTACGGCAACGGGGCGGCGATGCGGGTCGCGCCGCTCGGTGCGTACTTCGGTGACTCCACCGGTCGGGCCGCGGCGCAGGCGACGGCCTCGGCCGAGGTGACCCACGCGCACCCGGAGGGGATCGCCGGTGCGGTGGCGGTCGCGGTGGCCGCCGCGCAGGCCGCTCGCGCCCGGCTCACCGGCTACCGGCCGGAGCCGGACCGGTTCCTCGCCGCGGTCGCCGGCTCGCTCGACCCCGCCGGCCTGGTTCGGCTCGGCATCCAGCGGGCGATCACGCTCGGTGACCGTGTGGCGGTGGAGGTCGCCGACGAACTCGGCAACGGAAGCCGGATCAGCGCCGCGGACACCGTCCCGTTCAGCGTCTGGGTGGCGGCCAGGTACCTCGACGACTACCCGGCGGCGATCCGCGCCTGCGTCGACGCCGGTGGCGACGTGGACACCACGGCGGCGATCGTCGGCGGCATCGTGGCCACGTACACCGGGGTTGGCGGGCCGGGCGGCGTGCCCGCCGACTGGCTCGCCGCCCGTGAACCGCTCCCCGCCTGGCTGCCCTCCTGACCGCCGCTTTCGGCCTCAGGGCAGGCGGAGGACCCAGCGGTAGGCCTGGACCAGGCCGGTGTCGAAGCCCGCGGCGGAGCCCCAGAGGAAGAGCCGGAAGCGGCGGTAGAGCGGCTCGCCCCAGTTGTTCACGATCTCGTCCCGGGCGCCGTCCAGCCGGCTGGCCCACTCCCGGCAGGTCAGGTAGTAGTTGTGCCGGTCGTCGGTCACGCTGAGCAACTCGAACGGCGACCGGGCGACGTGCCGCAGGTACTGGTGCAGCAGCAGCGGGGCCGAGGCGCCGGGGTAGATGTAGCGCTTGAGGAAGGTCGACGCCGCGTGCTTGCGCCGCATCGCCAGCGCGTCCAGGTAGACCCGGCCACCGGGCTTGAGTAGTTCGGCGTACTTGCGCAGGGTGGTGCGGTAGTCGGGCAGGTGCTCGGTGACGCCCATGTTGACGATCGCGTCGAAGCGCTGGTGGGGGGAGTAGTTGAAGATGTGCTCGCGGACCACCCGTACCGGCAGTTGCTCGCGGTTGAACAGGTCGACCAGGTACCGCTCCGACTCCTTGGCCAGGGTGGTCGTGGTGACGTTGATCCCGCGCCGGGCGGCGTGTTCGGAGAACGCGCCCCAGCCGCCGCCGACCTCCAGCACGTGGTCGCCGGGGCCGACCCCGATCGCCTCGATCGCGAGGTCCATCTTCCGGGTCATCGCGTCCTCGAGCGGCTCGTCGTCCGAGGCGAAGACACCCTCGGTGTAACAGCGGTGCCGGGTGTCGAGGAAGGTGAGGAAGAAGGCGGAATCCTCGTCGTAGTGGTGGGAGATCGAGCGCCGGTCGTCCTCCCGTCGGCCCCGGACCAGCGCCGGCAGGAACCGGCCCATCCAGGCGATCGGGTGGAAGTCGGTGAAGAATCCGCGCATCCGCAGCGCCGCGGCGAGGTCACCCTCGACGTCGAGCCAGCCCTGCAGGTACGCGACCGCGACGCCGAACTGGTCCAGCCCGGCCAGTGCCTTCGCGCCACGGGGGTCGCTGATGGTGATGGTGAACTTCGGGTCACCGGTGCCGAATAGGTGTGCCGGCGCGCCGGCGTCCGCCACCGCAAACGGCATTGCCGGTTGGGCGGCGAAAAAGGTCTCGTACCTGCGCTGGAGCGCGCTGACTAAGTCCGCGGGTGCCACCGCGCCAATCTAACGCCGCAGTCGCGTCGCTGGGAGGCGTAAAAGCAGGACCGATAGCATCGGATAGCCGATCCACGGGCGATGCCCGTTATGTCTTAATTGAAGGAGCACACCGTGTCCGCATCCCGTACCCCTGTCGTGGCTGACCCGGTCGTCGTCGCGGCCGGGACCACGGCGGCCGACGCGGTGGCCGCGGCGGGTCTGCCAGCGGCCGGCCCGAAGGCGATCGTGGTCGTCCGGGAGGTGACCGACGACGGCACCGGCCAACTGCGTGACCTCGACTGGGCGCCCGAGGTCGACACCGCCGTCGAGCCGGTCAGCCTGGACTCCCCGGACGGGTTGAAGGTGCTGCGCCACTCCACCGCGCACGTGTTGGCCCAGGCCGTACAGGACGTCTTCCCGGAGGCGAAGCTCGGCATCGGCCCGCCGATCGAGAACGGCTTCTACTACGACTTCGACGTGGCGAAGCCCTTCCAGCCCGAAGACCTCGACAAGCTCGAGAAGCGGATGCAGGAGATCATCAAGTCCGGGCAGCGGTTCCGCCGCCGTCGCTTCGACAGCCTGGACGCCGCGCGTACGGAGCTGGCCGACGAGCCGTACAAGTTGGAGCTGATCGAGGTCAAGGGTGCCGGCGACTCGGCCGGTGGCGCCGGACTGGACGCGGGCGAGGTGATGGAGGTCGGTGCCGGTGAACTCACCATCTACGACAACGTCGACGCCAGCACCGACAAGGTCTGCTGGTCCGACCTGTGCCGGGGGCCGCACCTGCCCAGCACCCGGCTGATCGGCGCGTTCAAGCTGATGCGCTCCGCCGCCGCGTACTGGCGCGGGTCGGAGAAGAACCCGCAGCTCCAGCGCGTGTACGGCACCGCCTGGCCGACCCGGGACGCGCTCAAGGCGTACCTGAAGCTGTTGGAGGAGGCCGCCCGGCGCGACCACCGCAAGCTCGGCTCGGACCTCGACCTGTTCAGCTTCCCCGACGAGATCGGCTCGGGCCTGGCGGTCTTCCACCCCAAGGGCGGCATCATCCGGCGGGAGATGGAGAACTACTCCCGGCAGCAGCACGAGCGGGCCGGGTACGAGTTCGTGAACACCCCGCACATCACCAAGGGCCACCTGTTCGAGACCTCCGGCCACCTCCAGTGGTACGCCGACGGCATGTACCCGCCCATGTCGGTCGAGGGTGCGGACTACTACCTCAAGCCGATGAACTGCCCGTTCCACAACCTGATCTACCGGGCCCGGGGTCGCTCCTACCGGGAGCTGCCGCTGCGGCTGTTCGAGTTCGGCTCGGTCTACCGGTTCGAGAAGTCCGGCGTGGTGCACGGGCTCACCCGCGTACGCGGCATGACCCAGGACGACGCGCACATCTACTGCACGAGCGAGCAGATGCCCGGCGAGTTGAAGTCGCTGCTGAGCTTCGTGCTCGACCTGCTGCGGGACTACGGCCTGGACGACTTCTACCTGGAGCTGTCCACCCGCAACCCGGAGAAGTCGGTCGGCACCGACGAGAACTGGGAGAGGGCCACCGAGGCGCTGCGCT
This sequence comes from Micromonospora sp. NPDC049523, assembly GCF_040676775.1. NCBI lineage: Bacteria > Bacillati > Actinomycetota > Actinomycetes > Micromonosporales > Micromonosporaceae > Micromonospora > Micromonospora sp. NPDC049523. Next base: position 92,629 of record NZ_JBFAPP010000012.1, read on the forward strand.
CGGCGGCCGAGGAGTCCGGGCTGGACCTGGTGCCGGATCCGGGCGGCGCGGCGTTCTACGGCCCGAAGATCTCGGTGCAGGTGAAGGACGCGATCGGCCGTACCTGGCAGATGTCCACCATCCAGGTCGACTTCAACCTGCCGGAGCGCTTCGGCCTGGAGTTCCAGGCCTCCGACGGCAGCCGGCAACGCCCGGTCATGATCCACCGTGCCCTCTTCGGCTCGATCGAGCGGTTCTTCGGGGTGCTGACCGAGCACTACGCGGGGGCGTTCCCGGCCTGGTTGGCGCCGGTGCAGGTGGTCGGCATCCCGATCCGCGAGGAGCACACCGGGTACCTCGCCGACTTCGTCGAGGCCCTGCGTGACCAGGGGATCCGGGCCGAGGTGGACAGCTCCGACGACCGGATGCAGAAGAAGATCCGTACCGCCCAGCAGCAGAAGATCCCGTTCATGGCGATCGCCGGTGACTCCGACGTCGAGGCGGGTTCGGTCTCGTTCCGCTACCGCGACGGCTCCCAGCGCAACGGCATCCCACTGGCCGAGGCGGTCGCCCACGTCGTCGACGTGGTCCGCTCCCGCACCAACACCGGCCCCTCCGCCGACCCCGACCAAACCGAACCCGCAGCCTGACCCCCGACCTCGCTCGTTGATCATGAAGTTAGCGACACCGGAGAAGATCGAAAAGAGCGCTAACTTCATGATCAACGGCCTGGTGGTGGGTCTGGTGGGTCTGGTGGTGGTGGGGGGCATTGACGGGGGTTGTTGGGGTTCGTAGTGTGGGCGGGTGGGGAAAGGGCTTTCCTGGACCGACTTCGGCACCTGGTCGTGGCGCGACGCCCGCTACGCCGAGTACCGCAACCGTGGCCCCGGCGCCGCCTCCGGAGCCGACCGGCCGCAGCTCACCGCCGCCCAGGCCGCCGCGCTGACCCCGAGCGCCTACCTGGCCGGTACGGACGGGTGGGATCCGAGGCGCTGAACGTAGGATCACCGGTGTGACAGGGGCGGCGCGGCACACGGACACCGAATTGTCGGACGGGTTGGATCGGCTCTGGACCCCGCACCGGATGACGTACATCTCCGGGCAGGACCAGCCGGCCGAGGGCTACGAGAAACCGTCCGGTTGCCCGTTCTGCCTGGCACCGGGCAAGGAAGGCGACGACAGCCTGGTGGTGGCCCGGGGTGAACGGGTCTTCGTGGTGCTGAACCTGTACCCGTACAACCCGGGGCATCTGCTGGTCTGCCCGTACCGGCACGTGGCCGACTACACCGAGCTGGACGCCGAGGAGACCGCCGAACTGGCCGACCACACGCAGACCGCGATGCGGGTCATCCGCAAGGTCAGCAGCGCGCACGGTTTCAACATCGGGATGAACCAGGGCGGCGTGGCCGGTGCCGGCATCGCCGCCCACCTGCACCAGCACGTGGTGCCCCGGTGGGGCGGCGACGCCAACTTCATGCCCGTGATCGGCCGGACCAAGGTCCTGCCCCAGCTGCTCACCGACACCCGCAAGCTGCTCACCACCGCCTGGCCCTGATCCCCACCGGTACCGGCTCCGGTCAGTGGGCGCCGGTCGCGGTGTGCTCCTTGCGTACCTGCTCGACCAGGTGGGCCGGCATCGGCTCGTAGCGGGCGAACGTACGCGAGAAGGTGCCCGAGCCCGAGGTGAGCGAGCGCAGCTCGACCGCGTAGCGGACCAGTTCGGTGGCCGGCACCTCGGCCCGTACCAGGGTCCGGTCCATCGTCTCCGGGTCCGCCTCGGTGCCCAGCACCCGGCCGCGCCGTCCGGACAGGTCGCTGAGCACCCCGCCGACGGCGGAGTCCGGCACCCGGACGACCACCTCGTCGACCGGCTCCAGCAGGGTCAGCTCACCTTTGTCGGCCGCGTCGCGCAGGGCCAGCGAACCGGCGGTCTGGAACGCGGCGTCGGAGGAGTCGACGCTGTGCGCCTTGCCGTCGACCAGGGTCACCCGTACGTCCACCACCGGGTAGCCGGCGACCAGGCCGCGTTCGAGCTGGGCCCGGACGCCCTTCTCCACGGACGGGATGTAGTTGTGCGGCACGGCGCCGCCCACCACCCGGTCGACGAACTCGAAGCCGGCACCCCGGGGCAGCGGCTCCACCTCGATGTCGCAGACCGCGTACTGGCCGTGGCCGCCGGACTGCTTCACGTGCCGGCCGTGTCCGGTCGCGCCGGCCACCAGGGTTTCGCGCAGCGCCACGCGTACCGGTTCGGTCTCCAGTTCGACGCCGCCCGCGCGCAGCCGGTCCAGGACGACCTCGGCGTGCGCCTCGCCCATGCACCAGAGCACGAGCTGGTGGGTCTCGGGATTGCGTTCCAGCCGCAGCGTCGGGTCACCGGCGACCAGCCTGGCCAGGTTCTTGGCCAGGGTGTCCTCGTCGCTGCGGGTCTTCGCCGCGACCGCCACCGGCAGCAGCGGTTCGGGCATCTCCCACGGCTCGACCAGCAGCGGGTCATCCTTGGCGGAGATGGTGTCCCCGGTCTCCGCGCTGCCGGACTTGGTGATCGCACAGAGGTCACCGGCGACACAGGCGGACACCTCCCGCAACGTCGCGCCGAGCGGGGTGTAGACGTGGGTGATCCGCTCGTCCGCGTCGTGGTCGGGGTGGCCGCGTTCGGCCAGCCCGTGTCCGGAGACGTGCACCGCCTGGTCGGGCCGGAGCGTGCCGGAGAAGACCCGGACCAGCGACACCCGCCCCACGTGCCGGTCGATGGTGGTCTTGACCACCTCGGCGACCAGCGGGCCGTCCGGGTCGCAGTGCAGCGGCGGGCGCGGTGAGCCGTCCACGCCGGTGACCACCGGCAGGTCGTGTTCCAGTGGCGACGGGAAGGCCGCGGTGAGCACCTCGAGCAGGGCGTCGATCCCGACCCCGGTCTCGGCGCAGACCGGCACCACCGGGTAGAAGTGTCCGCGCGCGACCGCGGTTTCCAGGTCGTCGATGAGTACGTCGACGCCGATCTCCTCGCCGTCGATGTACCGGTCCATCAGCGTCTCGTCTTCGCTCTCCGCGATGATCCCCTCGATCAGCTCGTCGCGGGACTCGGCGATGGCGGGTACGTGCTGCGGGTCCGGGTCGCGTACGTCGGCCGGCAGCCCGGAGCTGTAGTCGAAGACCCGGCGGGTGATCAGGCCGAGCAGTCCGGCCGTCGACACCCCGTCGTCGCCGAGCATCGGCAGGTAGAGCGGGACCACGTTGTCACCGAAGAGCCGCTGGCAGAGTGCCACCGCCTCGTCGTAGTCGGCGCGCGGGTGGTCCAGCCGGGAGATGGCGACGGCGCGGGGCATGCCCACCGCGGCGCACTCCTCCCAGAGGTTCACGGTGGCCGCGTCCATGCCACCGGCGGCCGAGACGACGAACAGGGCCGCGTCGGCGGCACGCAGTCCGGCCCGCAGTTCACCGACGAAGTCGGCGTAGCCGGGGCTGTCCAGCAGGTTGACCTTGATCCCGTCGTGCAGGAGCGGCGCGCAGGCGAGGGTGACCGAGCGCTGCTGGCGTACGGCGGCGGGGTCGTGGTCGCAGACGGTGTTGCCGTCGGCGACCGTACCGGCCCGGCTGATCGTGCCGGTGGCCGCTAGCAGCGCCTCGACCAGGGTGGTCTTGCCGGCGCCGGAGTGGCCGACGAGGACCACGTTGCGGATGTCGGCGGGTTCGTCCGCCATCGGCGCGAGGCCGGTGCCGCCCTTGTCCTGACTCTTCTGCGCCATCGGGCGCACCTCCCTCTGCCGGTGGCCGGTCGCTGACGACACGCCGCTGGCCTGCGACGACATGCCGGTGGATGGTGGTGGGCGCCGTGCTGGCGACCGGATGGAACCCACCGGGCGGCGTCCCGACGGGAAGCGGCCCGGGCGCCTCGTGGCGATTTCCTGGGGTAGCCTGCCGGATGCCGGGAACATGACGTTTCGTTGCGTGACCTAGCTCACGTTCCCCTACCCGATCCCACACCCGCGGCGGACGGTACACAACCCCGCAGCGGCAAGTGACACCACCGGGCTTACCACGATCGGCGCGGCGACCGTTATCGTGAGACCGCCATGGCGAAGATCTTCCAAGTATCTGCCCGCGCGGGTCTGGCCCGCGTCATCGAACCGGTCGCCCGCGCGCTGCTGCGCCGCGGCGTGACCCCCAACGCGGTAACCGTGACAGGCACCGTCGGGGTGCTGATCGGAGCCCTCGGCTTCGGCGCCCGCGGCCAGCTCGTCGCCGGTGCCGTCATCGTCACCTTCTTCGCGCTCACTGACCTGCTCGACGGGACGATGGCGCGCATGTCCGGTGGCTCCACCAAGTTCGGCGCCTTCCTCGATTCGAGCATGGACCGGGTGGCCGACGGTGCCGTCTTCGGCGCGGTCGCCTTCTGGCTCGCCAGCGAGGGTGACCAGTGGGGGGTGGCCGGTGCGCTGGTCTGCCTGGTCGCCGGTGGTGTCGTCTCCTACGTGAAGGCGCGGGCCGAGGGGCTCGGGATGACCGCGAACGTGGGCATCGCCGAGCGCACCGAGCGTCTGATCATCGTCGGGATCGGCGGCATCATCCAGGGCGCCGGGGTCCCCCACGCGCTGACCGTCGCGCTCTGGCTGCTCGCCGCGGTGTCGGTCTTCACCGTCGGGCAGCGGATGACCCACGTCTACCGCCAGGCGGCCCAGCAGGCTCAGCCGGCCCCGACCGAGTCGAGCGTGGACCGGTGAGGCGGATGATCGGACCGAGCGCCGGGAACGTGGTCGGGTGAATCTGGTCGAGCTGGGCTATCTGGCCGGCTGGCGGATCACCCGTACGGTGCCGAAGCCGCTGGCCGCGGCCGTATTCCGGCTCGGCGCCGACCGGGCGTACCGCCGGGGTGGCCCCGGGGTGAAGCGGCTGGCGAACAACCTGCGCCAGGTTGTCGGACCGGACCTGCCGCAGGCCGAGTTCGACCAGCTCGTACGCCGAGGGCTGCGCTCGTACGCGCGTTACTGGCTGGAGCTGTTCCGGCTGCCGTCGCTGTCGCACGCCCAGCGGCTGGCCACGTTCGAGCTGGTCGGCACCGAGATACTGGCCGCCGACGTGGCCGCCGGCCGGGGCGCGGTGGTCGCGCTGCCGCACGGCGGCAACTGGGACGCGGCCGGCGCCTGGGTGGCCGCGATGGGCTGGCCGATCACCACGGTCGCCGAGCGGCTCAAACCGGAGGCGATCTACACCCGGTTCCTCGAGTTCCGCCAGGGGCTCGGCATGGAGATCATCCCGCTCACCGGCGGGCAACAGCCGCCGTTCGACATCCTCGCCGAGCGGGTGCGTCAGGGGCACGTGGTGCCGCTGCTCGCCGACCGGGACCTGACCCGCCGGGGGATCGAGGTCCGCTTCTTCGGCGCCCGTACCCGGATGCCGGCCGGACCGGCCCTGCTCGCGCTCAGTACGGGCGCCCCGCTCTACGTCGCCTCGATGTGGTACGAACCGGACAAGGCGCTCGCCGAGCTGATCGGCCCGCTGGAGTTGCCGGACCCGGACAGCGGCACCCTCACCGAGCGGGTACGGGCGCTGACCCAGAATATTGCCGACCATCTCGCGGCCGGTATCGCCCAGCATCCGGAAGACTGGCACATGTTGCAGCGGATGTGGTTGGCCGACGGGGATCGGGCACCTTCGGACCCCGTGACACCAGCCGCACCCGGGCCGGCCTGAGGGGGAGGGCGCAAGTGCGGATCGGCATCGTGTGCCCGTACTCCTTCGACGTGCCGGGCGGGGTGCAGAACCACATCATGGATCTGGCCGAGGCCCTGATCGGTCTCGGACACGAGGTGAGCGTGCTGGCCCCGGCGGACGAGGACTCGCCGCTCCCGGCGTACGTGGTGCCGGCCGGCCGGTCGGTGCCGTTCCCGTACAACGGTTCGGTGGCCCGGATCACCTTCGGCCCGGTTTCGACCGCCCGGGTACGCCGCTGGATCGCCCGGGGTGATTTCGACGTACTGCACGTGCACGAGCCGCTGGCGCTGAGCCTGTCGCTGCTGGCGGTGATGTCGGCGCGCGGTCCGGTGGTGGCGACCTTCCACACCGCGATGACCCGGTCCCGGGCGCTCGCGGCGGCGCAGGGCATGCTCCAGATCGTGCTGGAGCGGATCACCGCCCGGATCGCGGTCAGCGCGCTGGCCCGCAAGGTGCAGGTGGAGCACCTCGACGGCGGTGCGGTGGAGATCCCCAACGGGGTGGCGGTGGCGAAGTTCGCCGATGCCGAACCGTTGCCGGGCTGGCCGGGGGAGTGCGCGCCGGGCAGTGGCGGCACGATCGGCTTCCTCGGCCGGTTCACCGAGCCGCGCAAGGGGTTCGCGCTGCTCCGGGAGGCGTTCGTGGCGATCGCCGCCGAACGACCCGGCCTGCGCCTGCTGGTCGCCGGCCCGGGTGAGCCGGCCGAGTTGATCGAGGACGTGCCGCCGGAACTGCGCGAACGCATCACCTTCCTCGGCCTGGTCTCCGAGGCGGACAAAGCACGCATGTTACGCAGCGTGCACGTCTACGTCGCACCGAACACCGGTGGTGAGTCGTTCGGGATGATCCTCACCGAGGCCATGGCCGCCGGGGCCGCCATCGTCGCCAGCGACCTGGACGCGTTCCGGCGGGTGCTGGACGGGGGCCGGGCCGGGCAGCTCTTCCCCACCGGGGACGCCGAGGCGCTGCGTCGTACGCTCGTCGAACTGCTCGACGACCGGGAGCGCAGGGCGTCCCTGTCGGCGTGCGCGCGGGAGGTCGTGGCGATGTTCGACTGGCCGATGGTTGCCCGCCGGGTTCTGGAGGTATACGCAGCTGCGATCGAGGCCACCGACGGACGGGTGATCGACCAGGAGTGGGTGGGGCCACGCTGAGCCGGTCCGGCGGTCGGCTCGCATGCAGGTGCCGGCGGCGTACAAGCGCCTCCGGCCGGACGGGATGAGGGAGCCGCACGACGATGCCGCACATGTGGTGGTTGGTGGGTGCTGTTGCCGTGATCGCCCTGATCGCGGTCTACCTGTCCTGGACGGCCGGTCGGGTCGACCGGCTGCACATCCGGGTCGCCTCGGCCGCCCGGTCGCTGGACGCGCACCTGCTGCGCCGGGCCGCCGCCGCGGCGGTGCTGGCCGAGGCGCACCTCTCGGTGGAGCTCTACGCGGCGGCCCGGATCGCGCTCGACGCCGGACCGCAGGAGCGGGAGGCGGCCGAGAACGACCTCACCCGGCAACTCCGTTTCACCCCACTGTCGGTGGACGACCCGGCCGCCGAGTCGGTGATCGCGGCCAGCCGCCGGCTCGGGCTGGCCCGCCAGGTCCACACCGATCTCGTACGCGACGCGCTGACCGCGCGCCGTCGCCCCGTCGTACGCCTGCTCCGGATGGCCCGCAAACACGAGCGCCCCACCTACTTCGACGTGGACGACCCCACCCTCTACCCGGTCCCCGCCGCCCCACCCCCACCGGCACCCCCACTGATCCACCCCACCCCAACCCCCGACAACCGCCCCGCCCCCGCCTAACCGCCCACCTTCCCCTCCCCACCCACCCCCAAGATCGCCCCTCCTGTAGAGAAAGAGGGGTTGTTCGCCCCGCCATTGGCCCCTCTTTCTCTACAAGAGGCGCCGCGTGGGGTGGGGGGTTGGGGGAGGGGAGGGGTGGGGTGAGGATGACCACAGGGGAGGCCACGGGTGGGTTGATTGGCTGTCGGACGGCGGTCTGGGCGCGCGTAACATCGGTTGCGGAACGTGAAACCCGCCCCGAGGAGTGACTGAGTCGTGTCCGATTCCGCCGTGCAGCCAGAGTCCGCCAGCCCCGTCGTCGGCAGTGCCCGAGTCAAGCGCGGGATGGCCGAGATGCTCAAGGGCGGCGTGATCATGGACGTGGTCACCGCCGAGCAGGCGAAGATCGCCGAGGACGCCGGTGCGGTCGCGGTGATGGCGCTGGAGCGGGTGCCGGCCGACATCCGGGCCCAGGGCGGCGTCTCCCGGATGAGCGACCCGGACATGATCGACAGCATCATCAACGCGGTCTCCATCCCGGTGATGGCCAAGGCCCGGATCGGCCACTTCGTCGAGGCGCAGGTGCTCCAGGCGCTCGGCGTCGACTACGTCGACGAGTCCGAGGTGCTGACCCCGGCCGACTACGCCAACCACATCGACAAGTGGGCGTTCACCGTGCCGTTCGTCTGCGGGGCGACGAACCTGGGCGAGGCGCTGCGGCGGATCACCGAGGGTGCGGCGATGATCCGCTCCAAGGGCGAGGCCGGCACCGGTGACGTCTCCAACGCGACCACCCACATGCGCAAGATCCTGGGCGAGATCCGCCGCCTCGGCTCGCTCGCCCCGGACGAGCTCTACGTCGCGGCGAAGGAGCTCCAGGCGCCGTACGAGCTGGTCCGCGAGGTAGCCGAGACGGGCAAGCTGCCGGTCGTACTCTTCACCGCCGGAGGCATCGCGACCCCGGCTGACGCCGCGATGATGATGCAGCTCGGCGCCCAGGGTGTCTTCGTCGGTTCGGGGATCTTCAAGTCCGGCAACCCGGAGCAGCGCGCCGCCGCGATCGTCAAGGCGACCACCTTCCACGACGACCCGGACGTGCTGGCGAAGGTCTCCCGCGGGCTGGGCGAGGCGATGGTCGGCATCAACGTCGACGAGATCCCGCAGCCGCACCGCCTCGCCGAGCGTGGCTGGTGAACCCGGTAACCATCGGGGGCGGCAGATGACCACCATCGGCGTGCTCGCGTTGCAGGGTGACGTACGCGAGCACCTGCTGGCCCTGGCCAGCACCGACGACGCGATCGCCCGGCCGATTCGGCGGCCCTCGGAGCTGGACGACGTCGACGCCCTGGTCATCCCGGGCGGCGAGTCCACCACGATGAGCAAGCTGGTCGCCGAGTTCGAACTGCTCGACCCGATCCGCAAACGCATCACCGACGGCATGCCGGTCTACGGCTCCTGCGCCGGCATGATCATGCTGGCGACCGAGGTGCTCGACGGGCGACCCGACCAGCGCGGCTTCGACGGCATCGAGATGACCGTCCGGCGCAACGCGTTCGGCCGGCAGGTCGACTCGTTCGAGGCCCCGGTGGAGATCACCGGCGTGCCCGGTCCCCGGTTCGACGCCGTTTTCATCCGGGCTCCCTGGGTGGAGCGGGTGGGCGACGGGGTGCAGGTGCTGGGCCGGGTCACCGAGGGTCCGGCGGCGAACCGGATCGTCGCGGTACGGCAGGGCAACCTGCTGGCCACCTCGTTCCACCCGGAGCTGACCGGGGATCTGCGGGTGCACCAGTACTTCGTGGACCTGGTCCGGGAAGCGACCGCCTGAGCCGCTGCGCCGGCATCGTCGGCGGGGTCGGCGCGGCGGGCGTCGGGCGGCTTGCGACGCCGCCGTCCGAGGGCTTGCAACGCCGCCGCCTGACGGGGTGTGACGGCCGGGCGGGTCGCGCCGGTAGGATTGCCGGGTTCGGCCGGGCAGTCTGCTCCAATCGCCTTCCGCCCAGAGCCGACAGCGGATCTTCACCCGGCCTGATTGTCGCGAAATCGGCGATATCGCCGGGAAGATGAGCGGGCAGTCGACTGTTGACGCGTGGGTTAGCGACGGAGGTAACAGATGTCCGGCCACTCAAAGTGGGCGACGACCAAGCACAAGAAGGCGGTCATCGACGCCAAGCGCGGCAAGATGTTCGCCAAGTTGATCAAGAACGTCGAGGTTGCGGCGCGTACCGGCGGCGGTGACCCGACCGGCAACCCGACCCTCTACGACGCCATCCAGAAGGCGAAGAAGAGCTCGGTCCCGAACGACAACATCGACCGTGCGGTCAAGCGCGGGTCCGGCCTGGAGGCCGGCGGCGCCGACTGGCAGACGGTGATGTACGAGGGCTACGGTCCCAACGGCGTCGCGCTGCTGATCGAGTGCCTCACCGACAACCGCAACCGGGCCGCGACCGAGGTACGCACGGCGCTCACCCGCAACGGCGGCTCGCTCGCCGATGCCGGATCGGTGTCGTACATGTTCACCCGCAAGGGCGTGGTGATCGTGCCGAAGGCGGGCCTGACCGAGGACGACGTGCTGCTCGCGGTCCTCGACGCCGGTGCCGAAGAGGTCAACGACCTGGGCGAGGCGTTCGAGGTCATCTCCGAGCCGACCGACCTGGTCGCGGTCCGCACCGCGCTACAGGAAGCCGGCATGGAGTACGAGTCGGCCGAGTCGTCGCTGGTCCCGAGCGTCACCATCCCGCTCGAGGAGGACGGCGCGCGGAAGATCTTCAAGCTGATCGATGCGCTGGAGGACTCCGACGACGTGCAGAACGTCTACGGCAACTTCGACATCTCCGACGAGGTCATGGCCGCCGTCGACTGAGCCACGTCGACCGGAGTCCGCGTCGACTGATCCATCAAGCAGCCAGGTCGAGCCTCACGGTTCGACCTGGCTGCTTCGTGCTGAGCGGGACGCGAGCCGTGCTCGTTACCGTCGGTGGGCAATGGAAGCTGTAGGTGTTTCGTACTATTAGCGCGAGAGGGGGTATTTTGTCTAGCTGCGACTGTGGCGGCCGGTGACCGTCGACCGGGCGGTGGGGTTGAACCGCCAGGCCGGCGGGCCCCAGCGGGCCACCCTGCTGGAGTTGTTCCTCGATCTCGTCTTCGTCGCCGCGCTCGCCCTGACCTCGCAGAAGCTTGCCACCGACCTGAGCTGGACCGGCGCCTTCCAAAGCCTGGTGCTGCTGATGGCGGTCTGGTGGGTCTGGTCGGTCACCGCCCTGACCACCGACCTGTACCTGACCCAGCACCCGCCGATCTACCCCATGACCATCTCGGTCATGTTCGGCACCCTGCTGATGGCCGCCGCACTGCCCGCCGCCTTCAGCCACAGCGCCGCCGTCTTCGCGGGCGCGTACGTGGCGATCCACCTCGGTCGAAGCCTCTTCCTGACCCCGGCACTACAGGGCCGGGAAGTACGCCGGCACGCCGGCCGCTTCTTCTTCTGGTTCCTCGTCTCGGCCGTACCGTGGCTGGTCGGAGCCGTTGTGGCGGGCACCGCGCGCGGGCTGCTGTGGGCGTTCGCGCTCGCCGTCGACTACACGGCGGCGCTGCTGCGTTATCCCACCCCGTGGCTCGGTCGCGTGCCCAGGCCGCAGTACCGATTGGCGGCCGAACACCTGGCCGAGCGCTACCAGCAGTTCTTCACCCTCGCCCTGGGTGATCTGATCCTGGTCACCAGCCTGACGTACGCCGGGACCGGTTTCGCCCCGGCCCGGACCGCCGCGTTCGTGGTCGGCTTCGCCAACGCGGTGCTGCTCTGGCAGATCTACGTCCAGCGCGCCGGAGCGCTGTTGCAGGCGGCCATCGAGTCCTCCCGTGACCCCGGCCGCCTCATGCGGTCCGCGCCCTACACCCACCTGCTGATGGTGGCCGGTGTGGTCGCCTCCGCGGCCGGAGCGGAAGCCGTCATCCACCATCCCACCGGTGACTCCGCAGCGGGAATGGTCGGTGTCCTGTTCGGCGGGCCGGTGCTGTTCCTGCTCGGCCGGGCCAGATTCGAGTACGAGGTGTTCAGCCGGGTGTCCCCGTCCCGGTGGATAGCACTGCTCGTGCTGGTGATCGCCGCACCGATCATGGTCTTCCTGCCGCCGCTCGGGATCGCGATCGCGGCCACCCTCGTCCTGACCGGGGTCGCCGTGGCCGACGTCCTCCGGGCACGCGGCCGTCCACCCGAGTCCCCGTCACCCGCGATCTAGGGGTGGACGGCGGTCGTCCCGCCGTCCACCCGAAGACGCCGCCGTCAGGCGGTGGCGTTCATGAAGCGGGCCACCGGCAGTGCGTGGTCGACGATGCGTACGTCACCGAGCCAGCCGTAGAAGCCCTGCTCGATCAGCCGGTCGTAGTGGTACGCGCCGAAGAACCACGGCTCACCCGAGGTGGCCAACCCGATCGCCGGCGTGCTCGGGTTGCGCAGCAGCGGGGCGCCGTCGACGTACAGGACGGTGTGCTGGCCGTCGTTGACGACCGCGACGTGGAACCACTCACCGGTGCGCATCTCGTGGCCCCAGTTGGTGGAGATGTCGTCCTGGTTGGTCGGGAAGACCGCCCACTGCAACGCCATCCCGTCCGACAGTGACAGCGTCGCCAGCGGTTCCGCCGGGTCGCCACCGGTCTTGCCGGCGTCGGCACCCGCACCGAACCGGCTGACCACGCTCATCCAGGCGTGGTTGGTCGACTTGGCGTCGGCGGGGAGCTTGACGAACGCCTCGATCGTGTAGCCGCCGGTGAACGTCATCGTGTTCATCGGCGCGGCGTCGCCCGTACGCAGGTAGGCGCCCCGGGCCGGCTTCTTGCCGCCGGCGAACTGGAGGCTCGACCGGGTCGGTTGGGCCGGGTGGTGCTCGGCCGACCAGCGCAGCGCGGTGGCGTCACTGCCGGCGAGGGTGACCCGGGTCAGGTCGTTGCCGTTGCCGGAGAGGTCGATGACCCGGTATCCATCGGGGACGGTGGCACCGTCGGTCGCCGACTGGTCGAACCGCCAGTAGCCGACGGTTCCCTTGACCAGCATTTCCTTGACCGGGCGGACCGGCGGCACGGGCACCGGGGCGAAGCCGGCGAACCGGGCCGGGAAGTCGATCGCGAGGCTGAACCGGTCGGCGGGGCCGGTCAGCTCGATCTCGCCCTGCTCCAGCGGGTTGCGCCGCTCGGCGACCTTGCCGAGGATCCACGGCGACAGCGTCTCCACGTCGATCGTGTTCCGGGCCAGGTCGAAGTGGTAGAGCCGGATCATCGCGCTGCCGCCGTAGTAGCGGTCCTGGTAGTCGGTGACGTGCACATGCACGTCGTGCCCGGCCGTGTTGGTGAGCACGGTCCGCCCCGACGGCCAGTAGTGCCCGTTGAGGGTCAGGAAGATCTGGTCGCTGTCCTTGACCAGGTTGTTCCAGAGCGACTGGCCGTAGGCCGACAACGTGGCCTTGCCGGCCGCGTCGGCCGACGCGACCTCGTGGGTGGTGAGGATCGCCGGCGTACGCGGGTGCGCGGCAAGAACCTGCTTCGCCCAGGCGATGGTGCCGGCCGAAGCCCGCCAGTCCAGCGCGAAGACGAGCCACTCCCGGCCGGCGGCGCGTACGAGATGGTAGGTGTTGTAGCCGTCGGGGGTGGACCCGCCGAACGTGGACAGGGGAGCGAACCGCGACGGCGGGAAGACGTCTAGGTAGGCGCTCGGCCCGCGCTGGTCGTCCGTACGCGAGTCGATGTCATGGTTGCCGGCGAGCACGCTGTACGGCATCTTGCGCTTGTCGAAGATCTCGAAGACCTTGCCCGCGGCGGTCAGCTCGGACGCGGCGGCGTTCTCCACCACGTCCCCGAGGTGCGCGGCGAAGACGATGTTGTGCTCCTCGCGGTGGTCGAGGATGTAGCGCAGGCTCGCGGTCAGCGGGGCCGGGTCACCCCGGTCACCGTCGAAGAGATACTGCGTGTCCGGGATGACGGCGATGGTGAAGCGCGGGTTCTCCGGGTCGACCTTGCCGCTGCCGGCGGTGGCGGTTACCGAGTCGGCGGCGAGGGCGGGCTGCGCGGCGACACCGAGCACACCGGCAGCCGCCGCGCCCGCACCGACCAGGCCGGCACCCCGCAGGAACGTACGGCGACTGGCGGCGCCCGGAACGGGCGAAAGGGAATTATCAATAGGCTCTTGCATGCTCAGGGCTCCCAGATGTGACGAAGGTTCGCGCACATTAGGGGCGACAGCTTCGAACGATGATCACCAGCACGGGCAACGCCAGCCGAACGCCGAGTGAAGTATCCGCAGCTACAGCGGCTGCACCCGCCCCATGATCTCGAAGAGTTCGGCCGGCTCTGGCGCGCCGAACCCTCCCGGATCATTGGCTACGGGGTGACGGTCCTGCCCCTGAATGACGGACTGGGCCGCTGGGCGATGATCGGGCAGTTCGCGATCCTGGACTTCGCCACCGAGGACGTCCGAGAGCCGGAACCGGCGACCGTTTACATGGATGGTCCGTGCGGCGCGGTCTACCTCGACAAGCCGTATGAGATCGCGACCCACGAAGACGCTTGGCGCTCGCTCACCGAGCAGGCGCTTGGTCCGGAAGAATCCAGGGAGTCGATCGCATCGATAGCCAAGGAGTTCAACAGTGCGTACTGACGGCGTCGGGCGTAAGTCGACTCGCTCCCGTGGCGAGGGCAACTGCGTCGAGGTGGCTGGGCTGGCCGGTGTGATCTCCGTTCGTGACAGCAAGGACCAGGCCGGGCCGGTGCTCGCGTTCCCCGACAACGCGTGGCGGGCGTTCCTCGCCGACCAGCCCCACCAGAGCTGACTCGCCCGTGACGGTGTGCGTCGTGGTATCCGCGCGGGTGGGCGACGCACACCAGTCGATGATCCACGTGCGCTGAGCTGTCGAAAGACCCGCCTCACCGACAGCCCAGCGCGCGTGGATCATGGCGGCTGTGGCGATTTGTTGCCCCTCTGGGGCAGTTAGTCGTCACAGCCCGAGGTGCTAGGTCGTTGATGCCGTCGGCGGGTGGGTCGGCGTGAGTCCGTACAAGATCAGCCTTTTTCTTGGCGGGCGACCCTTTGCAGGGCGGATCCGTGGTGGCTGCGTGATGGACCGAGCGAGGCCGCCGCCGGCGGCCGACACCGCCTTCGAGGCATTCGTGAAGTCGGCCTGGTGGCGCCGTCTCCGGCTGGCGATCCTGCTGGCCGGACACCGCTGGTAGGCCGAGGAACTGCTACACGACGGTCTGGTCAGGATGTACGAGCGGTGGCGCAAGCGGTCACGACACGACGACCTGCATGCGTACCTGCGGAAGGTGCTGACCAACAACCACACCTCGATGTGGCGGCGGCGCACCTTCACCGCGGTCGCCGCCACGAAGTCACTCAACCCGCCGCGCGGCGCCTGCGGGTCCGGGTTCGCCAGATCCTGCACCAATCGCTCGGCCAGCATCCGCCGACGCTCGACGTCCTGCCAGTGCCGGGCGACCGATTGTCCCTATCAGCGGTCCGCCGACGCCACCCGGCCCAGCGACAACACCCCCGGATCATGCGTACGACAGGGGCAGTAAGTCACACCGGGCCGGGCGACCGAGGGTCCCCGGCTGGGGACGATCAGAAAGGTAACGGGTCGCGTTCCAGAGGAACGCGACCGACGTGGCACGCCCCGCCCGATCCCATCCGCTGCGGAGTACGACGTCACGCAGCAAAGGGAGTCATCAAGTGTGAGAGTCCGTCCAGCCCCATGGAGGGCTCGACCGGACGCGGTCGTGATGTTCATGGCCGAGTGTGCGGCACGCGTCGAACGCAAAGCGCAGTCACTCGGACGGTGGCGTGGCGCGGCTGTTCGCCGAGTTGCGTGCCGTCCGGTCGAAGTTCGAGTCCGTCGAGGTCAAGCCAGTCACCGCCGGCGGTTTGCTGTCGGCTGCCGATCGGGGTGACCAGCAGGATCAGCCGACCGGTTCCATACTTCTAGTCACGGTCCTCGACCTCGATGATATCGCCGACGTTGAGCATCGCGATCACGCCCGTCCGGCAGGCCGGTAGGTGGCAGCGGTTCGCTACGCCGCTCCAGAGAGCCACCCGATATGTAGCCATCCGTACGATTAGTGTTATTCGATGCCTGGGAATGTCGCCGTGGACACCGATACCCGGTGCGCGCGAGCGGTTGACAACTGCCAGGATGGACGACGATTACTTGCTGTTGGGTGTGGAGGACGACGTGACCGCTGGACCGGGCCGCTGGAACCAGTCGGGACCGTCGGAGTTCCCGTGGGAGCAAGACGCGCTTGACCACATCCGCAACCTGATGCCGGACGCCGAGCCCTATCGGGCATGGGCGACGTTCTCCTTCACCGCGGCAACCGGGCATGTGCGCGAAGTGGACCTGTTGGTCGCCGTACCCGCCGGGCTCTTTCTCATCGAGATCAAGAGCCACCCCGGGCGGTTGACCAACCGCGGCGGCACCTGGCTGTTTCGTGCTCCAGACCGGACACGCAGCATCGACAACCCGCTGCACCTGACAGATCGCAAGTCCAAGGAGATGAAGAGCCGCCTGGAATGGGCCGCTGGCAAGCTCCGTGTCCGTGAGCAAGTGCCGTTCATCAACCCAGCGGTGTTCCTGTCCGCTCCCGGACTCCGCAGCGAGTTGGACGAGCAACAAAAGATCAAGGTGTACGGATGCAACGACCGTACGACCGGGTTGCCGAAGATCTGGGATGACCTTCTCGATCTGCCGCCGCAGAGTGAGCGGCGGCGAGTGACGCCCGCGTTCTCCCGCCAGCTGCCACGGCTGATGCGAGAGGTCGGGATCGCCGCCGCGCAGGCTCACCTGAGGCTGGGCAGGTGGCAGCTCGATCCGCGCACGATCGAGTCCGGCACCTGGTGGCAGGACCGTCTGGCGCGGGACGAGTTGATCCGTGACGATCAGCGGCGGGCGCGGATCTACCTGTCCGGGTTCCAGGCCAGTGGCGAGAAGCGGCGTGCCGTGGAGCGCGCTGCCCAGCGCGGATACGCCGCTCTGCGTGGCCTCAACCATCGGGGAATCGTCCACGCCGTCGATTACTCCATCCATGACGCCGGGCCGGCGGTGCTTTTCGAGCACCGGGAGACGGACGTGCCGCTCGACCGCTTCATGGATGCGCACGGCGAGACTCTCGACATCGCTGATCGGCTCGAAATGGTGCGCCAGGTGGCGGAAGCGCTCGACTACGCCCACCGCCGGCATCTGTTCCACCGGGCGCTCGGGGCCCGGTCCGTCTGGGTGAGCACCCGGTCGGACGGCCGCAAGCCGGAGCTGCGGATCGGCGACTGGGAAGTGGCGACTAGGCCCTCGGAGACGACCGGTCTTGGCAGCCTGGAGACCTCGAACCCGGCGAGCATGGACGTACCCGTCTCCACACGCGTCTATTTGGCTCCAGAGTTCGGTCAGGCCGATGCGGATCCGCTCGGCATGGATGTCTACGGGCTCGGCGCGATCAGCCATCTGATCGTGACGGGCAAGCCGCCGGCACCCTCGCTCCGTGAGGTCGAAGTCCGGCTCGGGGCCGACGGTGGGCTGATGCCCTCGACGTTGGTTGACGGACTGCCCGCGGCGTTGGACGAACTGGTGTGGGATGCGACTCACCCGGTGTCGGGAGACCGAATCGATGCGACGCCGGACGTCAGCACCTTCCTCGCACGCCTGGACCAGGTGTGGGAGGAACTGACCCGACCAGACGACGATCTTGAAGAGCCGGACGCCCTGGAGGTCGAGCCGGGGCAGCGCCTCGACGGCGACTGGGTCGTGACGAAGGTACTGGGTACCGGCTCGACAGCACGAGCGTTGTTGGTGACCAGGCGTCGGGAGCCGGAGGGCAGCAGCGAGCCGGAGGAGAGCCGCGTCTACAAGGTCGCGCTCGACGAGGACAAGGCTGCCCGCCTCCACGACGAGGCGGCCGTGCTGCGGCGGGTCGAACGCGACCCGCGGATCGTCAAGATCTATGACGGCCCGTTCTCGCTGGGTCGCCACACCGCGATCGCCGTGGAACAGGCGGGTCAGGGCTCCCTCGGGCACCGGCTACGCACCGAGGGGCCGTGCACCAGTCATGAGCTGGAGCGCTTCGGCGACGACTTGTTCGTCGCGTTGGACCACCTCGCGGGCGAGAAAGTCTGGCATCGAGACCTCAAACCCGACAATCTGGGGGTACGCCGTCGCAAGGACCGCTCGCAGCAGTTGGTCCTGTTCGACTTCTCCCTATCGCGGGCACCGGAGCGAGACATCGAGGTCGGCACTCGGGCCTACCTCGACCCATTCCTGGGAGAGCCGCGGAGACCTGTTTACGACGCTCACGCCGAGTGGTATGCGGCGGCCGTTACGCTGCACGAGATGGCGTCCGGCGAGCGTCCGGTCTGGGGCGATGGCATCACGAACCCGAACTTCACCCAGGAGGAGGAGACGCCGGCCCTCGCAGCCGAGGTCTTCGAGCCGTCCCTCCGTGAAGGGCTGATCGCCTTCTTCAACCGGGCGCTGCACCGCGATGCGGAGCGCCGGTTCACCACTTTGCGGGAGATGCAGGACGCCTGGCGGGCCGTCTTCACCGGTCTCGACGCCCAGCGCCCACCGACTACCGCCGCCACGTCTGGTGACATCGCCGATTCGACCGACGAGGCGCGCGACGCGGCAGCGGCCCGCGCAACACTGGAGACGCCGCTTGCCGCAGCCGGGCTCTCTCCTCGTGCGGTCGAGGCTGCCGCGTCGCTGGGCGCGCAGACAGTCGGCGAGCTGTTGGCCGTCCCTCCGTTCAAGGTGACGAAGGTCCGTGGCGTCGGGCGCACCATCCGAAGCGAGTTGTCCCGGCGGGCACGACAGTGGCGCTTGCTCGCTGCGACCGCGAACGACTTGGGTACGACCTCTTCCAACGGCCCTGTCGAAGATCCCGTCGCATTGATCGGGCACCTCGACGACCTGGTCGAATCGCTGCTGGCGGACGACAGCGATCAGGCAGATGCGGTGCGCACGATGCTTGTGCTCCCAAACAACGCCGGTGACCTGCCCAGGGTGCCGTTCTGGCCCAAGCAGAGCGAGGTCATCAACGCGCTCGGCGCCACCGAGTCAACGGTTTCGCCGCGCCTGCGCGACGCGGTCGACTCATGGGCAGCCGACGAGCGGGTCGCCGGCATTCGCTCCTCGCTTGTCGACGTGCTCTCAGAATCAGGTCGAGTCATGGAGGCACGCGAACTGACAGGGGAGATCCTTGCCCGGTGGGGTGCACGCGTCGAGAAGGAGACCCACCGGATCGCGTACGCCCTCGCGATGGTGCGTATCGCGGCTGAGGCCGAAACCCACGAGGTGGAGCCCAGGCTCATCGCCGAACGGAGCCGAGGCCGAGCCCGGGACCACGAACGAATTTTGGTTGCGCTCCAGGCCCCGGACGGATCGGGGCTGCCGGGAGCTTCGGAACTGATCGCCTACGCGGCCAGCCTGGGCAGTTGCGCCGACGTGCTCGCGGCGGCGGACCCATTGCACGCGCCGACGGCAGTCTTGCGAGAGCTGCGAGCCGTACGCGCTCCGGAAGGCAATCCACCGCTGCCGGACAGCCGCCTGGTCGCACTGGCCGCCGCAGCATCGACACGTGCGGCGGCAACCGCGCGATTGGAGATCTACCCGACCGACCTGAACCTTGCCCGTGCGCTGAGGATGACCCAGGCCGCCATCAACCCCGGCCCCGATGGGCTCGACCCCGACGAACTGGTGGCGCGGTTGCGGAGCCGCTTCCCTGCACAGCGGTTGCCCGGCGGGGAACCCACACCACTGCAAATCGAAGATGCGTTGCGGGAGGCCGGCTTCGAGTTCGAGTACGCCGACGGTCGTTTCCGACGCAAGGCGCCGGCTCCGACCCTGTCAGCTCTGACAGCGTCAACGGCTGCTCCGGCGCACCGCGCGCAGCCGGCCGACGAGACAAGTCTTGTCGTGCTCGAAAGGCTCGACAGCGCGGTACAGCGTGGCGGGTTCCTGACCTTGAACGTCCGTCTCAAGGACGCGCCGGACGCGGCAGCGCTGGTCGAGGCCAGGTTCGGAATACCGACAATTGACGTCGGGGCGGAGTTCGTCGCCACGCTCAAGTCCGTCGCCGATGAACATGGCCGGCCATGGAACGACGTGCTGCGCGCCGACGAGCGATTCAGCCAAACCGGGATCATGCCCCGGGGATTCGCCGACTTCGTCGAGGAGACATGGCAGCGGGTCAACGGTCGGCTCAGCGCCCTCTCCGGTACGGTGCTGCTACACGATGCGGGGGCATTCGCGCGATACCCGGGCGGACGCGACGTGTTGGTGTTGGTGCAGCGCGCCGCCCGGTCTGGTGTCGGTGGCCCGTCCGGGCTGTGGCTGCTGTGTCCGACCCAGGCGTCGAAAGATCGGCCGGTGCTGGACAACCTCGTGATCGAAGTCCTGGAGAACGAGTGGATCGAGTTGCCCTCATCGCTGCTGGCCAGTTGGCGGGTGGAGATGCGGGTGGCAGCCTGATGGGGAGTGGCGCGGCGTGAGCCTGTTGAGTGATCTTCAAGCCCAGATGCGTCGGCTCACCGAAGACCTTCGGGAACGCAGCGAGCAAGAGCCGTTCGCACAGCAACTTGCCGCAGAGCACCGCGCGGCAGCGAAACCGCCGTCTCCCGAGTCTCCCCGCACAGCCCTGAGCTTCGCGGCCTGGCGCGAAGACCGCATCGAACAGGCTGCCGTCGCCTGGGTGCTGTCGACAGTGTTCGTACGCTTCTGCGAGGACAACAAGCTAGTCGACCTGCCGTGGATTGCCGGACCCGGCGAACGCCTGGATCTGGCCGTCGAGCGCGCTGAGGAACGTGCCCGAGACCATCCCGATCAGACCGACCGGGACTGGCTCGAACTCGCGTTCACGGCGCTGACTAGCTCACCGGTCGCAGCCGGCCTATTCGACCGGGCGCACAACCCGCTCTGGACGATCACGCCCTCACACGAAGGCGCAAAGGAACTCCTCAATTTCTGGCGTCGACGTGGCGCTGACGGTGCGCTCGTGCACGACTTCACCGGCTGGGACACGCGTAACCTCGGCCAGCTATACCAGGAGCTGTCCGAGCACGCAAAGAACACCTACGCGCTGTTACAGACCCCCGAGTTCGTCGAGAGCTTCATCCTCGACCTCACACTCGAACCGGCCATCGAAGAGTTTGGCCTGGAAGGTCTCCGCGTCATCGATCCCACCTGCGGGTCAGGCCACTTTCTCATCGGAGTATTTCGCCGACTGCTGGAGCACTGGCGTGTCAAGGCGCCCGCGGTGGATGATTGGAAGCTGATCAGGCGGTCCCTCGACTCCATCCACGGCGTTGACAAGAATCCGTTCGCAGCAGCCATCGCCCGTTTTCGACTGATGGTCGAGGCCATGCGCGAAGGTGGAGTCACCAGCCTCAACACCGATGTGGCCTTCCCGCTGCATATCGCTGTCGGAGACTCGCTCCTGCATGGCCGAGAAGCAGCCGGCGAGCAAACTGAACTCGTGTCCCGCCGCGAAGCGGCCGGGGAACAACCCACGCTGTTCTCCGACGGAGACGCAGCGCTACAACCCGACCCCCAGCACGACACCAGCCATCACTACGTCACTGAAGACGTGGCGGACTACATCAGGTCCGTCGACATCCTCGGTCGAAATAGCTACCACGTCGTGGTGGGAAATCCGCCATACATCACAGTCAAAGATAAGGCTGAGAATCGCAACTACCGCGAGGTATACGAGACGTGTGCCGGCGCTTATGCGCTCTCAGTGCCTTTCGCTGAGCGGTTCTTCAACCTTGCACGACGCGCCCATGGTGATCGAAAAGGTGCTGGATTCGTAGGGCAGATCACCGCCAACTCTTTCATGAAGCGGGAGTTCGGCAAGAAGCTGATCGTCGATTTTTTCGGCCAGCAGGTTGAGCTGACTCGCGTGATCGACACGTCAGGCGCCTTTATCCCCGGTCACGGCACTCCAACCGTCATTCTTGTTGGCCGTAATCAGGTTCCTCGCGAGACCTTGCCTGTCCACGCCGTTCTGGGTGTCCGGGGAGAGCCGGTGCAACCGGCCGATCCGGCGAAGGGATTCGTTTGGCAAGCGATCGTAAGTCAATACGATAGTCCAGGTAGCGAATCGGAATGGTTGACGGTGGCCGACCTTGATAGGGCTCGCCTTCGTCGCCACCCATGGTCCCTAGCTGGAGGTAGCGCATCCGACGTTATGGGCCTATTGGGAAAAGTCACGCGGCCACTATCTACCATGATCGATGCCGTCGGTTCTGGTGCTGTCACACGCGAGGACAGCGCGTACATGCTCGGCGCTGGGACGCTTCGTCGCGCAAAAATTCCAACCGAATTGACGAAGCCGCTCGTGGAGGGTGACAATACCCGCGAATGGCAGATAGCGGACGCCGCAGATGCGCTGTGGCCATATGATAGCGATCGCCTTCATGCAGTAGATCATCCCTTCGTAAATCGCCTTCTCTGGCCGATGCGAACCATTCTGCGGAGGCGCGTGGCATTTGGCAAAACTCAGGTAGAGCGAGATCTTCAGTGGTTTGAATACTCCATGTTCTTTGCGAACCGCTACTCCGTGCCACTGTCTATTGCATACGGCGAAGTCTCGACGCACAACCATTTTGTCTTGGATCGTGGGGGCAAAGTGTTCAGTCGCACGGCGCCTGTGATTAAGTTGCCGGCGGGGGAAACTGAAGATAAACACCTAGGGCTATTGGGAGTTCTGAATAGTTCTGTCGCCTGCTTTTGGCTCAAGCAGGTCAGCCATGACAAGGGGATCCGTGGCGAAGGTGGCGGTATCACCAGTTCTGACTGGGAGCGATTTTATCAGTTCAACGGCAAGAAAATCGAAAAGTTTCCGCTCCCCGAGGCTCTTCCAGTAGAGTTGGGGCGGGCGCTCGATTCGGTGGCGCTGTCACTCAGCCAGTTGGAACCGAAGAAAATTTGCGAGGATGGCCCGCCCACGAGGCATAGCCTGAACGCCGCGTTCTCATCGCAGAAGCGCCTACGGGCCCAGATGGTCGCCCTGCAAGAAGAGTTGGACTGGGAGTGCTATCGGCGATTTGGGCTGCTAACTGACGCCGAGGCAACGGGGCTTCTGGCTGACGTTGGAGACCTTCCGGAGATTCGGCTAGGTGAGCGTGCATTTGAAATCGTATTGGCACGGGCAATAGTCGCTGGCGAGGTCGAGTCACAGTGGTTCGCGCGCCACGGCTCAACGCCTGTCACGGATATTCCGGCGCACTGGCCGCCCGCTTATCAAGAAGTGGTACGGCGGCGGATCGATGTGATCGGCTGGCGGCGTGATCTCGCTTTAATTGAGCGACCGGAGTGTAAGCGTCGCTGGCAGTCCGAGCCTTGGGAGGCCCGGGAGCGTGAGGCGCTTCGGGGTTGGCTGTTGGAGAGATGCGAGGCCCGCAGGCTGTGGTTCGGCACTCGCGATGGCGAACTGGTTCCTCGTGTGAGGACCGTGAACCAGCTTGCTGGCGCGTTGGGCGAGGATGCGGACTTCGTTTCCGTGGCGGGTCTGTTGGGCGAGCATCTGGGCATGCCAGACGCGGATCTTGCTGTGCTGTTGAAGGCTCTTGTGGTCGATGAGCATGTGCCGTATCTGCCGGTGCTGCGCTACAAGGATTCGGGGCTACGCAAGCGGGACGAGTGGAAGTCCGTGTGGGCTCAGCAGCGGGAAGAGGACCATACCGGCGAGTTGCTGGAGATCGAGGTTCCGCAGAAGTACAACTCAGCGGATTTCGTGAAGCCTTCGTACTGGCGTAATCGAGGCAAGCTCGATATGCCCAAGGAGCAGTTCATCTCTTACCCGGGCGCGAACCCCGACGGTGATGGCTCGCTTCTTCTGGGCTGGGGCGGCTGGGATCACGCTCAGCAAGCCAGCGCATTGGCGGATCTGATCACCGAGCGGAGCGAGAACGACGGCTGGCCTACAGAGCGGATCTTGCCTCTGCTGGCCGGTTTGGCCGAGGTGATGCCGTGGGTTTGGCAGTGGCATCACGAAAAGGATGAAAACTGGGGCACCTCACCGGCGGAGGACTTCCAGGCGTTCCTGGATGACCACCGTCAACGACACGGCGTCACCCTGGAGGAGCTTCGTCAGTGGCGTCCGGCGTCAGGTAAGGCTGATCGGCGCAGATCGTAGGAGGCAAAGTCCACGGATGCGGGACGAGCGACTACGCTGCGTCGGATGGGGACGGTGTTGAACGAGACGGATAAGCTGCTACGTGACATCATCGACATTCCGGACAGGGTTCAGGCAGGGGATCTGCTTGTTGACCTGACGAAGGGGTTCGATACCTCCGCTGAGCTGGTCAAGAAGTATGTGGTGACGCCTCAACTGGCCGATCGGCTGAACGAGGCGCTCGCTCTGGTCGGCACGGCGGTGCGGTCCAACAAGTCGGTCGCGGCCTATCTGCACGGCTCGTTCGGGTCTGGCAAGAGCCACTTCATGACGATCCTGCACGCGATGCTGAATGGGGACCAGGCAGCGCGGGAGAAGGACAAGCTGCAGCCGTTGCTCGGCGCCCACGCCGAATGGCTGTCCGATCGCCGGTTCTTGATGGTCCCGTACCACTTGATCGGGGCCGAGTCGTTGGACGCCGCGGTCCTGGGTGGCTATGTGAAGCGGGTCCGGGAGTTGCATCCCGAGGCGAACACTCCGGCGGTGTACCGGGACGACGAAATGCTCATCAACGCGCGAGCCTTGCGGTCGCGCCTGGGCGATGAAGCCTTCATTGAGGCGCTGGGCGACAAGCCGGGTGACCCAGACGACTGGAGTGGCCGCTCGTGGAGCTCGGCCTCGCTGGATGCGGCGTTTGCTGCGCCTCCGGGCGACAAACGCCGGCGTGACCTGATCAGCGACCTGCTTGACACGCTGCTCTCGTCGTACCGCACCTCGGTCCACGGCGACCGTGAGGC
Source organism: Micromonospora sp. NPDC049523 (assembly GCF_040676775.1). NCBI lineage: Bacteria > Bacillati > Actinomycetota > Actinomycetes > Micromonosporales > Micromonosporaceae > Micromonospora > Micromonospora sp. NPDC049523. Next base: position 117,037 of record NZ_JBFAPP010000012.1, read on the forward strand.
GTTCCTCCCGCTGGAGACCGGCCTCTCCGTGATCAGCGAGCATGCTCAGGAACTTGGCTACGACGCTGTGGTGTTGTTCCTGGACGAGTTGGTCCTCTGGTTGTCGAGTCATCTGGCCGATCTGGTCTTCGTCAACACCGAGGCGAACAAGTTGGTCAAGCTCGTGGAGAGCGCCGACAAGCACCGGCCGACGCCGATCGTGTCGTTCATCGCCAGACAGCGCGACATCAGCGAACTGGTCGGCACTGACGTCGTTGGCAGCGAGGTCGCCAGCCTCGAAGACACGATGAAATACCTCGAACGCAGCTTCGACACGATCCCCCTCGCCGACAACAACCTGCCGGAAATCGCTCGCGAGCGGGTGCTCAAGCCCCGGGACGACGACGGAATCCGGTTGCTGGACGCCGCATTCGCCCAGGTGCCGCGGGACCGGCGGGAAGTATGGGACACCCTGCTCGATGCGCAGGGGGTCACGCATCCCAGCGCCGAGGACTTCCGGCGGTTGTACCCGTTCAGCCCGGCGCTCATGAACACGCTGATCGCGATCTCCGGCGCGTTGCAGCGGGAACGTACCGGTTTGAAGGTCTTGCAGGAGATGTTGATCGCCCGCCGGGCGGATCTCACGGTCGGGCAACTGGTGCCGTTCGGGGATCTGTGGGACGTGCTGTCGGCCGGCGCGATCCAGCCATTCTCCAGCCGCCTCAAGCACGAGTTCGAGGCTGCGAAGCAGTTCTACAACCGCGTGCGCGCTGACCTGTTGCAGCGGCACGGGGTGACCGAGGCCGACCTGGCAGGCCTGCCGCAGCAGCATCCGTTCCGGTTGGACGATCGACTGATCAAGACCCTGCTGATGGCCGTCCTCGCGCCGAACGTCACGGCGCTGCGGCAGTTGACCGCGGGTCGACTGGCGGCGCTGAATCACGGCTCGATCCGCACACGCATCCAGGGACAGGAACGCTCCCAGGTTGCCGCCAGGTTGAAGGACCTGGCCGGCCGGTATGGCGAGATCCGCTACTCCGAGGCCGAGGATCCGGTTTTCAGCCTGCACCTGACCGGCATCGATGTGGAAGCCATCCTCGACTCGGTGAGCAGCGCCTACGGCACCGGCACACGGCGTGGCCTGCTGCGGGACCTGCTGTGGGACGAGTTGGGCGTGACGGATCGGGAGTCGTTCAACCCGAAGGTCGACGTCGTGTGGCGCGGTACGAAGCGTACGGTCGGGCTGGTTTTCGGCAACGTGCGTGACCCCGGCTCGCTGGCCGATGACCAATTCGAGGTGGTCGCGCCGGAGCAGGCGCGGATCATCGTCGACTACCCCTTCGACGACGGCACGCACAGCCCACAGGAGGATTCCCGGCGGGTCGGGGACCTACAACGCCGTGGCAAGGAGGGCCCGGTGTTGTGCTGGTTGCCGTCCTTCCTATCGGAGCAGCGGCGTACTGAGGTCGGACGGCTGGCCCGGATGCGCTACCTCCTCGAAACACCCGGCAGGCTGGGGGAGAAGGCGCCGAACCTGTCCAACGACGACCTGGCCAAGGCGCGCAACCAACTTACCGCGCAGCGCGACAACCTCACCTCGCAACTGCGCGAGGTGCTCAAGCAGGTGTACGGGATCGCCAGGGTCAACCCGGACAACGTGGCCGTCCCGGCGGAGGAGCATGTGATGAGCTTGGACGGAAATCCGCCCAAGCTCCATGCCGGGGTCCGCTTCCGTGACGCTCTGCTGCAGCTCACTGATGGGCTTTTCGACAACCTGTATCCCAAGCATCCGGACTTCGACCCGGACCGGAGCCGGGTCGCCGTGCGTACGGGTGACCTGCGGATCGTGTTGGAGGAGGCTGCAAAGGCTGCCGAAGCCGGTGTCGGCGGACGGACCGAGGTGGAACGCGGCCGGCGGGCAGTGTTGCGGCGCATCGCCCACCCACTGCGCTTGGGTGAGATGTCGAGCGAGGCACATTTCACGCTGAGCGACGACTGGCGGCAGCGGATCACCCAGTGGGCGCGGCAGCAACACCTCGGCAGCGACCTCTCGGTTTCCAGCCTGTGGCGGTGGTTGGAGGAGACGGAACTGCGCGGCGCCGACCGGGCCGTACAGAACCTGGTGATCGCTGTGTTCGCGCTGCGTGACGAGCGGGCATGGGTGCGTCGCGGAGTCGAGATCGACCCGCCCTCCTTGGACCAGATCGACCGCGACGACAAACTGAGGGCCCGGGAACTGCCTACCGCGAAGCAGTTCGAGGGCGCGTTGGTTCGTGCCCAGCACCTCTGCACGGCGAAGACCGCCAAGGTGTACTCAGCCCGCAATGTGAAGCGGCTCGCCGATGAGGTTCGCGGCTGGGCATCTGCGGCCGAGAACGACGTCGCCGCGTTGGTGCGGCGCCTGACCGGGCACGCCGTGACGCTCGGCATCCCGTTGGACGCGCCGCGACTGACGACCGCACGAGATGCGGCCAATCTGGTCTCCCGGCTGGCCCGCGTTGCCGAGCCGACTGCTCTCGTGCGGCTGCTCGACACGATGGATGTCGGTCCGGACGGCGGGCACACGCTCGGTTCGTGCGTATCGCAGGCAAGCGACACGGTGGCTGCGCTGGTCAATACCGACTGGAGCCTCCTGTCCAGCCTGAGAGGGCTCAGCGGCCGAGCGGACGAGATCGGTGCGCAGGCATCCCGAGTAGTCGACCTGCTCGCCGAGTGCGCGGCGAGCAGTGACCCCACCCGTCGCCTCCGGCCGGCCCTTGACCGCGCCCGCATCGACGCCGTGCGGCTACTCACCGAGGCGAGCCGCCTGGCCACAAGGCCCGAGCCGTCGAAGCCTGATCCGACAGACGAGACAGCCGAGCAAGCTCCTGACCTCGATGATGATCATGGTGCTGACGGGCGCTCCGATGTCCCGACCTCGGGCACGGTGACCGCATCCGGCCGGAATCTGGAGGCTAAACTGCGCGAGGTCCGGCGGTTGGCAGCGCAGCGGCCCGACGCGATGATCACGGTGAACTGGACGGTGGTGGACAAACAGTGACCAGTCTGGCCGCGTCACAACGGGCCGACGAGGTTCCGATCGTGAACGACGTGGTGGTCCGCGAGTTCGTGCGCGGCCTCATGCGTCAATCCGAGATGTTCACCCAGACCGTCATCCTGCTCGACGGCCGTTACGACCCTGCCGCGCCACGCAATTTGGTCGTCGACGGCATGGAGGTTCGGGTGGCCGACAGTTCGTCGGTGCTCGGCGCCATGCAGGCGTGCCTCGACCACCGGCTGAGCCACGGTCTGTTGGTGCTGTTCACCACCCGCGACGAGCAGGAACTCGGCGTCGACGTGTGCAGCCTGGCGGTCAAGCACCGCCGGCTGCCGGTTCACCGCTGGCAGATCGTTCTGCGCCGATTCGGTGCACGAGATCTGGATCCGCGGCTACGTCGGCAACGCTGGGTCGCCGATGGGCTGCTGGAGACCGAACCCCCGCAGGGCTGGCCCAAGCTGCCGGGTGCGGTACTCGACTACGACACCGCGCTACGTCAGCTCGCTCGGCGTCGGCTCAACATCATCGGCGATGCGCTGGATGCCACCGAGTTGCTGACCCTCAGCCCCGCCGACTTCGCGGGCCTCGAGCGGCTCCGTCCGGACGAGCGTCAAGGCTTGGAGCAGTGGCTTACGAACAGCGTCGGCCCCGCCTCGGTGGTTCTGCTCGCCCTTGCCCGCGCCGGGCACAGCGTGGAGGCATTGCCATTCGGCCTGGTCGCTGGCGTGCTGTGGGAAAATCGGCCCAACGATCTGGCCGACGCGGCCTTGGCCCGCATTCAAGGCCGGGCACAAGGCAGAGCCGAGTCGATGCTCGGAACTCCGGTCGAATCCGCACAGGTGATCGCTTTCGCCGAGGCGAGTCGAGGCGTGGTCACTCGATGGCTGACCCACGCGGAGGGCGTCACCGCGGCGGACGCCGAGCACCGGCAGCGCATCGAGACGGTACTTCACCAGGCTGACTGCCTGCTGATCGAGTTTGGAGCCGCGGACCTCGCCGAACGCGGCGAATTGCTGGATGCCGGACTTCGTGCCAGGCTCCGGACTCTGGCCGCATGCGTAGGCACCGCACTCGACGGACGGGCCGAGTCGCATGCCGCGATGGAATCGGCACTCGACCGCGTTGCCACCCATGATCTGGTCTCGCTGCGAGCCGAGCAGTTCACGCACGCCTTGATGACGGTCCGGTTGGCGCGCTGGTTGCGTGACCCGGCCGCCGAACCGCGAACTGTCGCGGAGGGAGTCCGGAGCCAGGTCCGTGATTGGGGCTGGGTCGACCGCGCGGTGGCGATGCTTTGGTTCGGCGAGCCCCTGGCAGATCCGGCAACCGCTGCGGTGTACGCTCGCGTTCACGACGAGGTCCGCGCGGTGCGGGATCGCCTCGACGCGCAGTTCGCGACTCGTCTCGCGGCCTGGGTGTCGATGTCGGCTGCATCGGATGGGCTGTTGCTCGTCGAACAGGTGCTCGAACAGATCGTGGCTCCGCTCGCCCACAATGATGCGGTCCCTCCGCTGCTGATAGTGGTCGACGGGATGAGCACAGCTGTCGCCGTCCAACTAGCAGAGCAGATCCGCGCTCTCGGGCTCAGCGAAGTGGCACGCAGCTCCGAGGGGCGTGAAGGCGCACTCGCGGTCATTCCGTCCGTCACCGGCGTCAGCCGAACCAGCCTGCTGTGTGGCCGTCTCGCATCCGGCGTTGCGGACACCGAACGCGCGGGGTTCACCGCATTCTGGAAGTCCCGCCGGCTTGCCTCCGCCCTGTTCCACAAGGCTGACCTTCCCGGCGGTACAGGGCACCGTCTTGCCGAGCCTGTGCAGGACGCGATCAGCCGGATCGACGGAAGCGACCGCACAGTTGTCGGAGTCGTACTCAACACCGTCGACGATGCCCTCGACCACGGTCGGGAAGGAGGCAGAGTCGACTGGAACCTCAGTGATATCACCTTCCTCCCCGAGCTCCTAGCCGCCGCCAAGCGCTATGGGCGGCCGGTCGTGATCGTTTCCGATCATGGGCATGTCTTGGAGCGCGAACGCGGGGCACCCTCAGGCGAGGACGCCACGTCCGCCCGTTGGCGGCCCCAAAACCGACCCCCGGGTGACGGCGAGATTGAGCTGTCCGGCGACCGAGTGCTGCTCGGCAACGGGCGGATCGTCGCTCCGTGGCGGGAGACCATCCGCTACACCGCGCGCAAAGCCGGCTATCACGGCGGCGCCTCCCTGGCCGAGATGACTGTGCCGGTCCTGGCGTTCCTGCCCGCGCCGGACGCACCCATGCCTCACCACTGGCACGTTGTCTCCCCGGAACGGGTGACCCCGCCCTGGTGGTCTCCGAGGACTACAGCCGTCGAAGCCGTACAACCCGCCCCGGTTTCACGGAAGAAGCGCCAGCCAGCAGCCGAACAGGCAGACGCACTGTTCGAGTCCCTGACGGCATCTCCAGCCTCCGGACGGGACACCCTGGGGTGGCGCGTGATCGGATCATCCCGGTACGCGGCACAGCAGCGCTACGTACGCAAGGCTCCGGACCAGGACGTCGTAGCCGCAATCGTCGATGCGCTAGTCCGTTCCGGCGACCGGCTCTCCGTCGCCGCGCTCGCCGAGGTGGCGGACACGCCCGCTCTTCGTGTTCCGGGACTGGTCGCCATGCTGCGCCGCCTGCTCAACGTCGAGGGATATCAGGTACTCGCACTGATCGACGGTGGCAAGACCCTGGAGCTTGACCGCGGGTTGTTGTACAGCCAGTTCGAGCTGGCGGGGTTGAAGCCTTGACCCGCGTGGTCAGCCCGGTCCGACGCCGTACCGTCATCGACGCTCTACGTCGGGGTACCGTCCCGTACGCCGGGCTGGACCTGTTCGCTGTCGGTTTGGGCCGTTTCGAGGCTGCGCTCGGCGACGAACTGCAGACAGTGGCTGCCCGTGGCGCAGTGTTCAAGGCGGTGCGAGGTGAGTACGGCTCGGGCAAGACGTTCTTTGTCCGTTGGCTGGCCGAACGCGCCAAACGCGCCGGCCTGGCCACCAGCGAGATCCAGATTTCGGAGACCGAAACCCCGCTGCACCGGCTGGAGACCGTGTACCGGCGTCTGGTTGAGCGGCTTTCCACCGATGCGCACCCGCCGAGCGCGTTGCGCGACGTCATCGACGGCTGGTTCTTCACCCTTGAGGAAGAGGTCCTCGCCGAGCCGGCACACGCCGACGACGACCCTGAGGCGCTCGCTGCAGCCGTGGAAGCGCTGATGGAGCAGCGGCTCGCCGCCGTTGCCCGGACCACGCCCGCTTTCTCCGCGGCGCTACGTGGATACCGTAATGCACGCGTTGCGGGTGACGCCGTCACCGCCGAAGCGCTGCATGCGTGGCTCGGAGGCCAGCCGAACGTCGCGGCGGCGGCCCGCCGCGCAGCCGGGGTGCGTGGCGATCTCGACCATTTCGCCGCTCTGGGTTGCCTGCAGGGCTTGCTGATCATTCTGCGTGATTCGGGACACTCCGGCCTATTGGTGGTACTCGACGAGATCGAGACCCTGCAACGGGTCCGCAGTGATGTCCGCGAAAAGGGTCTCAACGCACTGCGACAGCTGATCGATGAGGTGGACGCCGGCCGGTTTCCCGGCCTGTTCCTTGTCATCACCGGAACACCGGCCTTTTTCGATGGACCTCAAGGCGTTCTCCGCTTGCCGCCCTTGGCCCAACGCCTTGCCACCGATTTCGGCACGGACCCCCGCTTCGACTCCCCGCGGGCCGTCCAACTCCGGCTATCCGGCTTCGACCTGCCGAAACTCGGTGCACTCGGCCGTGTCATCCGAGACCTCTACCGCGACTGCTCGACGGTGCCTGACCGGATCGACGCCAAAGTCGATGACGCCTACCTCGACCTTCTCGCCCAGGCGGTCACTGGACAACTCGGTGGCAAGGTCGGGGTGGCGCCTCGCATCTACCTGCGCAAACTGGTTGCCGACGTGCTGGACCGGGTCGAGGAGTTCGACGACTTCGATCCACGCCAGCATTACGCGCTCACCCTCGATGCGCGGGAACTCACCGAGGACGAGCGCGCCGCCACGTCGGCCGACGATGTGAGCCTGGACCTGTCATGACCGGCGCCGGCCGCGACGCGGCATGGCAACTCCACCCCTCTGTGCTGCACCACGTTGTGAACACTCTCGGTTGGTCCGGACTCCGTCCCGCCCAGCAAGCCGCTGTCGCCCCGCTCATGGCGGGCGAGGACGTGATCATGGTGGCCCCGACTGCCGGCGGTAAGACCGAAGCGGCAATGCTGCCATTGCTGTCACGGATGGCAGAGCAGGGCTGGACCGGCACCTCGGTTCTTTACCTCTGCCCGCTCAAAGCGCTGCTCAACAACCTGCTTCCCAGGATGGAGCGCTACGCTGACTGGCTCGGGCGCCGGGCCGCGATCTGGCATGGTGACACGACCGCCGGTCACCGCCGAAAATCCCTTCGCGAACAGCCCGACATCCTGCTGACGACGCCCGAATCTCTGGAGGCGATGCTGGTCAGTGCCAATGTCGACCATGCCACGTTCTTTTGCGACGTCAGGGCCGTCGTCGTGGATGAGTTGCACGCTTTTGCTGGTGACGATCGGGGCTGGCATCTCCTCGCGGTCCTGGAACGCCTGAGCCGTCTGATCGGCCGCCCCGTGCAGCGTGTCGGGCTCTCCGCTACTGTCGGCAACCCCGACGCCCTGCTTCCATGGCTCCAAGGGTCTGGTCGAAGGCGACGTCCTGGACGGGTGGTTGCCCCGCCGGCAGCAGGTACACCACAGAATGCCGATATCGAACTGGACTACGTCGGTTCGATCCACAACGCCGCCAAGATCATCGCTGCCCTGCACCACGGAGAAAAGCGCCTGGTCTTCTGCGAGTCCCGCAAACGCGTCGAAGAACTCGGCACGGCGTTGCGTGGGAACGGGGTTACCACGTTCCTGTCGCACGCCTCCCTCTCCATCGACGAGCGGCGTCGCGCGGAAGCGGCTTTCGCTGAAGCTCGTGACTGCGTCATCGTCTCCACCAGCACCCTCGAACTCGGCATCGACGTAGGCGACCTCGATCGGGTCATCCAGATCGACGCGCCCCGCACCGTCGCCTCGTTTCTCCAGCGCATCGGGCGCACCGGGCGCCGCCCGAACTCACAACGCAACTGCATGTTCCTGACCACCGACCGTCAATCCCTCGTACAAGCCGCCGCCCTTCTCGTTCTCTGGAGCCGCGGTTGGGTCGAGCCCGTCCTCCCGCCGCCCGAGCCGCGGCACATCGTCGCTCAGCAGATCCTCGCCCTGTGCCTGCAGCAACACCGCATTGGCGAACACACCTGGGCGCAGTGGTGGAACGGACTCGAACCCTTCACCGAGCAGACTTCGGCCACGATCGCCCGGCACCTGATCGACCATGGGTACCTCGAACGCGACGGCGGCATGCTGTTCATTGGTCCGCAAGCCGAACTACGGTTCGGTAGACGCAACTTCATGGGCATAACCGCGGTATTCACCACGCCACCGGAGTTCACCGTCCTCGCCGGGCGTACCGAACTCGGCCGCGTTGACCCGGCAGTCCTGGTGGAGGAGATGCAAGGACCCCGGCGTCTTCTGCTGGGAGGACGGAGTTGGCAGGTCACTTACATCGATTGGACCCGACGACGCTGCTTCGTCGAACCCGCAGACGGAGGCGGTCGGGCACGGTGGACCGGCCTGGGAATCGCTGGTCTGTCCTTCGCGCTGAGCCGTGCCATGCGTGAGGTGCTCATCGGCGCCGATCCGCCGGTTAAGCTCACACAGAGGGCAACCCAGCGCCTGGCCGACATCCGACATGAAGACACCGGACTTGCGCGGACCGACGGCACGGTCATCGTGCGCGCCGGCTCGGGCGACCTGCGTTGGTGGACCTGGGCCGGCTACCGGGCGAACGCCACCCTCGCCAGCACTCTCGACGGCCTGACCGACCCGATGCAGAACCACGAGGACAACTACATCCGCCTACGCAAGGACCTGCTGCCCGCCGAGTGGAAAGCGGGCACCGCCGGAGCTGCCGAACGGATGTGCCTTCCGCACGTCGACGAGAAAGCCCTTGCCGGCCTTAAGTTCAGCGTGGCACTGCCCGAGAGACTCGCCACGGCCACGCTCGCGGCGAGGATCGCCGACCTCGATGGTGCGGCAGCCGTCCTGGCGGAGCCAACCTACTTCGCCATCGAGTGACCATGCGAGCCGACGTCGCGTCGAATCCGAGATCGTCCGATCGGCGCTGGTCAGGCCCCGGTCTCTGGTGCGCGGGAGTTGGCATTTCCGGACGAGACGCCGGCTTGGACATCGCGGGCCTGCACGACGTTACCTCCCACCGAGCCGGAAAGGTTGTTGACGCCCCCGTCGCTGTCGGCCTGCAAGTAAGTGGTGAGGTCCTGCCAAAGTCGGCGGAGTTCATGGTCAAAGACGGGGTCCTCGGCGGCAGTCTGCGCGAGTTCCTCGCGAAGTGACTGAATTCGGGTGTCGTCCGATGGGTCGGCCTCGGCGAGGGCCGTCTGCGCTGCATCGTCACGCTGGAAACGGCGCTTGACCAGGCGTGCGAGCGCGGCGAACACGGCCCTGCCGCCCTCCGTCAACGCTTCGGACGCTTTGGTCGCCAACGTCAGCGCGACCGCGGCCAGAATCTCCTCGCCTGCCATCGTGACTGCCCGTTTCCTTCGCTCGCAGGCCACGCCGATCGGGTGGTCTTCTCGGTCCACGAAACCATCGACGTACGTGAGCGTAGATGCATGTGCCACTGTAGGCGAAGGCTCCAGTCAACATCATGACGCTGGAGACTTGCTCGACCAGACTCATGCGGTCCGCATCGGGGGTACGGCGATGTGGCGGGGCTGCCTGCTCGGTCGGTGACCGTCAAGATCGAAGTCTTGTTGCGATCGGGGCCGCTGTGGATACTCTGCGTGCGTGAGTGGCTTGGTCGGCGCCGTGGGGATGACCCTGAGCTTCCTACCGGCCTTCTTCTCCACCCTGCGCACCCATGCGCGGGTTGCCCGTCGAAACAGAGCCCGCTGCCAGCGTACGACCCTGGCCTGAACTTGACGGTGGTTCACCGGGCCGGTGGAAGGGCGACGGGTCAGTGGCGGCGGAGGGCTACTACGGCTATGTCGTCGGTTATTTCCGGTGGGGCCAGTTCGGTGAGGAGGCGACCGCAGAAGTGGTCGAGGTTGTCGTCGACCAGGGCGGCGCTGGCGGCGAGGGCGGCCATTCGTTCGTCGATGTCGATGTCGCGGCGTTCGATCAGGCCGTCGGTGTAGAGGACCAGGGTCGCGCCGGGTGGCAGGACGAGTTCCAGGTCGTCGGGGCGGGTGGCCTGTACGCCGAGCAGGGTGGCGGTGTGCTCGACGAAGGTGGTGGCGCCGCCTTCGGTGACCAACAGGGCGGGCAGGTGGCCGGCGCTCGCGAGCCTGATCCTGCCCGTGTCGGGTTCGAGGGTCAGTACGCAGAGCGTGGCGAACTCGCCCGGCAGGAGCGTACGCACGAGTTTGTCGACCCGCGCGACGATGGCGCCCGGCGGATGCCCCTCCACCGCGTACGCCCGGATCGCGTGCCGGAGCTCGGCCATCACGGTCGCGGCGTGCAGTGAGTGGCCCGCGACGTCGCCGATCGCCACCAGCAGCCTGCCGTCGATCATCGCGAGTTCGTAGAAGTCGCCACCGACCTCGGTCTGCGCGCTCGCCGGCTCGTAGCGCACCGCGAGATCCAGTCCGTCGATCCGGGGCAGGGTACGGGGCAGCAGACTGCGTTGCAGCGTCACCGCGATCCGGTGCTCCTGGTCGTACGAGCGCTGCGCCTCGACCGCCGCGGCGAGCGCCTGCACGAGCTGACTGAGCACGATGGACTCGGCGGCCAGGGCCGAGTCCGGCACGGCGATCTGCACCCCCGGCCGGTCGTCGCGCAGTCGCGCGGTGGCGACCGCGATCCGCTCCTCCGCCCCCGTCAGCAGCGGCCAGGCGGTCGGCGGCTCGGTGCGCAGGGCGACGCCGACGGGGACCGGCCTCGGGTCGACCGGCCAGGACCGGATCGTCACCGGTGTGCCGGGCTCGGAGGCGGTGGCGATCAGCCGTTCGCCGTCGGTGTTCTGCGCGGCGACAACCGCTCCCGTACCGAAGATCTGCGCGGCCCCGGCCACGGCGGCGCTGAGCAACTGGACCAGGGTGGGTGCGGAGTTGACCGCCAGGGTGGTCTCGGCGAGGCGGGCGAGGCGGGCGGCCAGCAGCTCGGCCCGGCGCCGGGCCCGGTAGTAACGCAGTGCGGCATGGGTGGTGGCGATCAGCTCGTCCGGCTCGATCGGCTCCACCAGGTACGCGTCCGCACCCCGGGTGAGCCCCTGGATCCGGTCGTCGACGTCGACCGCGTGCGCGGACACGTGGATCACCGGTCGGGACGCCCAGCGCGGATCGGCCTTGATCCGTTCACTGACCTCGAAACCGGTCATGTCGCCGAGCCGCACGTCGAGCACGATCAGGTCGACGTCCTCGTGTTCCATCCGTTCCAGCGCCGCTGCACCGCTGTCGGCCTGGATCACCGTGAAGCCGGCCCGGGTCAGCCAGCTCACCAGCAGGTAACGCTTCGCGGCCCGGTCGTCGACCACCAGGATGGTGGCGTCGGAGGCCACCTGGTCCGTCGCGCTCATGGCATCGGTCGTACGGGTAGGCGGACGGTGAAGGCACTGCCGGCACCGGGGCGGCTCTGCACGTCGAGGGTGCCGCCGAGCAGCGTGGCCAGCCGGCGGGCGTACGGGAGTCCGAGCCCGGTGCCGCCCGGCGACCGGCCCGGCACCTGGTAGAACTCCTCGAAGATCCGTTCCTGGAGTTCGGGTGCGATGCCGATGCCGGTGTCGCTGACCCGCAGCGTCCAGTTCTGCCCGTCGTTCTCGGCGGTCATCCGCACCTCGCCCCGTTCGGTGAACTTGAGCCCGTTGTGCAGCAGGTTACGCAGCACATGGGTCAGCAGGACCTCGTCCGAGCGGATCACGGCCGACGGGTCGGGCTCGACCACCACCAACTCGACCTCGGGACGGGTCGCGAGCGCGCGTGCCGTACCGCGCAGTTGGCCGAAGACGGCCCGTAGTTCGATGTCGGACCAGGTCGGCTCGATCGTGCCGGACTCCGCCTTGGCCAGGTCGAGCAGGTCGTTGACCAGTGCGAGCAGGTCGACCGCCGAGCCCCGGATCAGTTCTATCTGTTGCTGCTGCTCGCCGGTGAGCGGATCCGAGGACGGGTCGACCAGCAGCCGGGACAGCCCGATCACCGCGGTCACCGGCGCCCGCAACTCGTGACTGGCGTTGGCCAGGAACCGGGTCTTCGCCTCGCTCGCGGCCCGCAGCCGTACCGAGCGGTCCTCCAACTCGGCGTGCAGGGCGACCACGCCCCGGTTCGTCTCGTCGAGTTCCTCGGAGAGCTGGGTGTAGAGCGCCAGCACACCCTGGTTCGTCTCGCTGAGCTCGTCGTTGAGCCGGGCGAGTTCGTCGCGCTGGGCCCGCGCCTGCTCCAGGGCCGCGAGCAGCTGCTCGTTCTGCTCGGCCATCTCCTCCAGCGGCGTACGGGCGACCGAGGTGCCGAGTTTGTCGCGTACCACCGCCAGCCGGGCGGGGGTGAGCGGACCAGCCGAGGCGGGGATGCGCCGGGACATCCGGATGACCGCCGTCGCCGCGTCCTGCCGTACCGCGAACGTGTCGACGAGCCGGGCCACGGCCAGCGCCTGCGACAGTTCCCGCTGCGACGTACCGGCCGTGACGGCGGTGGTGACCTCGATGACCAGCACCGCCTCCGCGTCGACCTCGACCGAGAACACCACCTCGCTGCGGCTCGGGGTGCGGACGGCGCCCAGCAGGTAGCGGCCGATCTCGCTCAGCGCGGTGGCCAGCCGTACCTGGTCCTGGTGCTCGAAACCGACCGCGGCGGCCACCTCCCGGCCGCGTTGGCGGACCACGAACACGTCCGACTCGGTACGCAGCGCCATCCGCAGCAGCGGTGTGCCGGACCCGCTGGTGGTGGTCATGATCGGGTCCGGGCGACCAGTACGCAGGCGTCGTCCCGGCGTACGCCCGCGTCCCGCAGCAGGGTCGCGGCGATCACCTGCGGCGAGCGGCGTTGCAGCCCCGGATAGTCCATCAGCCGCCACCGGTCGGTCACCCCGTCGCTGTGCATGACCAGGTTCGCGTCGTCCGGCAACGGATACTCGAAGTCGCGTACCGCCCGGCGCTGGTGACCGACGATCCCCGGCAGCGACACCAATCCCCGCCGCTCCTCGCCGTCCACCACGAAGCCGGCGATGTTGCCCAGCCCGGCGTACCGGACCAGGTTGGCGTCCGGCACGAGTTCGGCGACCGCGGCGGCGGCACCTCGGGTGTGGGAGATCGACCGGTGTAGGTGCTCCAGCACCGCCGACGGCGGTCCGACCGGGGCGTTGTGGAAGGCGTGTACGGCCGCGTGCGCCGCCGCCGCCGCGAGCGGCCCGTGACCGAGCCCGTCGCAGACCAGCACCTGCCGCCGACCGTCGACGACCCGTACGGCGAAGCCGTCGCCGCACGACTGTTCGCCGGTCATCGGGCGGCTGATCCCGGCGGTCCAGACCGGTTCGGGTTGTTCCGCCGGCCAGACCCGGGCGACGGTCACCGTGCCGCGACCGGGTATCGAGGAGACGTCGACCCAGGTCGACTGGCGCAGGATCGCGCCCAACCCGATGCCCAGTGAACCGGCGGTCGAGTGCCCGTCCCGCGACGACTTCGCCACGTCGGCCATGCCGGGCCCGGAGTCGACCGCGACGAGTTCCACCCCGGCGATCTTCTCGGCCCGTGCCGGGCGGATCAGGAGCAGCCCGTCGTCGGCGTGCTTGACCAGGTTGGTGGCAAGTTCGGTCACCACGATCGCGAGCGCGTCGATCCTGCTCTTGCCCAGGCCGACCCGTGCGCCGAGTTGTTCGGTGACCCGGCGGGCCGTACCGATCGTGCCCGGTTCGTCGATCCGGAACCAGACCCCGTCGTCGGTCAGCCGGTCGTCGCCCGTCACGTCGACCGGGCCCACTTGGTGATGGTCACCCTGGTGCCGCGACCGGCGCCGGTGTCGATGTCGAACTCGTCGACCAGGCGCCGGGCACCACTGAGACCCAACCCGAGACCGCCGCCGGAGGTGTAACCGTCGGTCAGGGCGAGGTCCAGGTCGGCGATGCCCGGGCCGTCGTCGGAGAACACGACCCGTACGCCCCTGCGGCGACCGCTGTCGACGAAGGTGACCTCGGCGGAGCCGCCGCCGCCGTACACGAGGGTGTTCCGGCCGAGTTCGCTGGCGGCGGTGACCAGTTTCGTCTGGTCGACCAGGGACAGCTTGACGGTCACGGCGGCGGTGCGGACGAGTTGGCGTACGCGGACCACGTCCCCGTCCGAGCTGATCGTCACGACCTGGACGGTGGCCGGGTCGAGGCCGCCGGTCACGGCGTCGTCGGTGTCGGCGGGTCGAGGTCGATGCCTCCCGGTAGTGCCCAGACATCCGCCGGGTACGCGTCGACCGCGTACGCCGCCTCGTCGGCCCGGGAACGGGCCAGCAGTTCCATCCCGCGCTCCACGTTCAGCGCGGTACGGATGCCGTCCAGCGACAGGCCCAGCTCGACCAGGGTGATCGCCACCGCGGGTCGCATGCCGACCACCACGGTTTCCGCGTCGAGCACCCGGGCGATGCCCGCGATGGTGGAGAGCATCCGGCCGACGAACGAGTCGACGATGTCCATCGCGGTGATGTCGATGATCACCCCGTGGCAGCCGGTCTCCACGATCCGGTCGGCCAGGTCCTCCTGGAGGGCGAGGGCCGTCTGGTCCTCCATGTCGACCTGGATCGAAACCAGCAGCAGGTCACCGATCTTCAGGACCGGTACCCGGTCCATCAGGCGCCCCGGTGGCCCGCGGCCACCGCGCCGGTCGCGCGCCGGGACGCGTCGATCATCCGGAGCGCGTGCCGCAGCGCGTCGGCGAGCGTCGACTTGGTGGCGATGTCGCCGAACTCGATGCCGAGCGCCACGATGGTCTGCGCGATCTGGGGCCGGATGCCGGAGATGATGCACTCGGCGCCCATCAGCCGGGCGGCGACCACGGTCTTGAGGATGTGCTGCGCCACCTGGGTGTCGACCGCCGGCACACCGGTGATGTCGATGATCGCGTACGGGGAACCGGTGTCGACGAGCGTCTGCAGCAGCCGTTCCATGACCACCTGCGCCCGTGCCGAGTCCAGCGTGCCGACCAGCGGGATCGCGACCACGCCGTCCCAGAGCTTGACCACCGGGGTGGACAGCTCCAGCAACTGCTCGGTCTGGTCCGCGATCAGCCGTTCCCGCGACTTCGTGTACTGCTCGAAGGTGAACAGACCGAGTTGGTCCACCACGGTCGACGCCGCGACGAAGGCCGTCAACGTCTCCCGGTCACCGGTGCGTACGTCCAGCACGTCGAGCAGCGCGTCCTTCAGCGCGAACACGCTGACCGCGGTTTCGGTGGCGGTGAAACCCTGCCGGGCGCGGGTGCGGGACAGGTCCGCGAGTGTGGCGCGCAACCCGGCGGACCGCTCGGCGCCCAGGTCGAACTGGCCGTCGCCCAGGGTGATGGTCAGGGCGCGGTGCAGTTCCTGCACCTCCTGGCGCAGTTCGGCCTCGGTCATCCGGCCGCGCAGCGACGCGGCGGCGATCTCCGTCCACCGGGTGACCAGATGCTCTGCGTGCTCACTCAGCAACGCAGCGAGATGACTGCTCTCGTCCGCCGTGATTCCCATGCTTCCTCCCCAGTTACCGGCCGGCTCGGCCCTTGGCCGGTCAGGCCGGTGGACTGTATCACCGGCAGCGGACACCTCCGGTGGGTCGACGACAGGGCGGTGGCCTGCGGAAGTTGACCTTTCCGAATGGGCCGCTTCGCGACCGTCACGGCACCGGTCCGGGTGACGTACGCCGTACCGGCGCGAGGCCGCCGAAGCGTGGTGCGCAAAGCCCATAAGGTACGAGGATGGCCGACTCGTACGAGGATCCGGGGAAGCCGGACGTACGCGGTCCCGGGCGGTACCTGTGGTGGCTGGTGACCAGTCAGTGGCGGCGGGTCGTCGCGGGCGCCTCACTGGGCACGTTGTGGATGGTCTGCCTGGCGCTGCCGCCGTACCTGCTGAGTCGGGCCATCGACGACGGACTGCGACCACGGGACACCGGTGCACTGGTCGGCTGGGCGGCCGCACTGCTGGGCGTCGGGGTGCTGAACGGCTTCGTCGGCATGCTGCGTCACCGGACGATGACCAGGATCAGGATGGACGCGGCGTTCCGTACCGTTCGGGTCGTGGTCGGTCAGGCGACCCGGCTCGGTGCGACGCTGCCCCGCGTGGTCACGGCCGGCGAGGTGGTCACCATCGGCATCGGCGACGTCTGGGTGATCAGCCGGGTGTTGACCCTCACCGGTCCCGGCGTCGGCGCGGTGATGACGTACGTCGTGGTCGCCGGGCTGCTGCTCTCCGTGTCGCCGCTGCTCGCGGTGGTGGTGCTGCTCGGCGTTCCGCTGCTCGCCGTGCTGGTCGGCCCGTTGCTGGGACGGTTGCAGCGGGTGGGCATGGTCTACCGGGAGCGGGAGGGCGCGCTGGCCGCGCGGCTGGTCGACATCGTCGGCGGCCTGCGGGTCCTCGGCGGCCTCGGCGGCAAACAGCTGTACGCCGAACGCTACCGACAGGCCTCGCGGACGCTGCAGACCGACGGTTACCGGGTCGGTGCGGTGACGAGCTGGATCGAGGCCCTCGGGGTCGGCCTGCCGGCGATCTTCCTCGCCGCGGTGACCTGGCTGGCCGCCCGGGCCGCCGCTGCGGGCGACATCACCGTCGGTGAACTGGTCGCCGTCTACGGCTACGTCGCGGTCCTGGCCGTGCCGGTGTACTTCTTCATCGAGGGCGGTCTCGACCTGAGCCGAGGGCTGGTCGCCGCCCGACGGGTGATCCGGTTCCTAGCCATGGAACCCGGCTCCGCCCGCCCCACCGGCCCCACCGGCACCAGCGGCACCGTGGACCCGCCCGACGCGCCCGCCGTCCTGCGCGACCCCGTGTCCGGTGTGGAGGTGGCGCCGGGGCGGCTGACCGTACTGGCCGGTGCCCGACCGGCCGAGACCACCACCGTGGTCGACCGCCTCGGTGGTTTCGTCGCCTCGGACGTGACCTGGGGAGGGATCCGCCTCGACCGGCTCGACCCGGCCCGCGTACGGGACCGGATCCTGGTCGCCGAGAACGAGGCCGACCTCTTCTCCGGCACGCTGCGCGACGTGATCGCCGGCCGGTGCGACCGGAACGACGACAGCATCATGCAGGCCGTGTACGCCGCCGTGGCGCAGGACATCGTGCTCGGCGCCCCGGACGGGCTCGACTCGGCCGTCGACGCGCAGGGGCGCAACCTCTCCGGCGGTCAACGGCAGCGGGTCCGCCTGGCCCGGGCACTGCTGGCCGACCCGGAGGTGCTGCTGGCGGTCGAGCCGACCTCGGCGGTCGACGCGCACACCGAGGCCGCCGTCGCCGCCCGGCTGCGGGCAGCCCGTACCGGACGCGCCACCCTGGTCACCAGCACGTCACCGCTCCTGGCCGACCAGGCCGACATCGTGTACCACCTGGTCGACGGGCGGGTAGCGGACGCCGGCACGCACCGGGAACTCCTGGCCGGCTCCGCCGCGTACCGCCGGTTGGTCTCCCGCGACGCGTCCGACGAACCGCTCGCGGCCGACCCGGGGGATCCGCCCGACGAACCGCTCGCGGCCGGTCCGATCGAGCCGTCCGACGAGCCGGGGCTGCCGAACCAGCGGGCGGTCCGGTGACCACCACGGCGGGCCCGGCGGCCAGCGGTCTGCCGGTCGCCGAGCCGGCCGGGGTACGCCGTGCGGCGCTGCGGCTGATCCGGCGCGACGGACGCGTCTTCGCCGTCGTCATCGCGCTGAACGCGCTCGCCGCAGGCACCGGACTGGCCGGACCGTGGCTGCTCGGCCGCATCGTCAACACGGTCGAGCACGGCGGCGGGGTCGCCGCGGTGGACCGGATCGCCGTCGCCATCGTGGCCTTCGCCCTGGTCCAGGCCGTGCTGATCCGGTACGCCCGCTACCTCGGCCACCGCTTCGGCGAGCGGACCTCGGCCCGGATCCGGGAGCAGTTCGTCGACCGGGTCCTGACGCTGCCCACCTCGGTGGTGGAGCGGGTGGGTGCCGGTGACCTGACCGCCCGCGGCACCACCGACGTCGCCACCGTCGGTGCCACCCTGCGCGACGCCGGCCCGGACGTGTTCATCGCCGGCATCCAGGTCGTCTTCATCCTCGGTGCGCTGCTTGTCCTCTCACCGCCGCTCGGCGCCTGCGGCCTGATCGGGCTGCTCGGCATCTGGCTCGTCAGCCGCTGGTACCTGCGCCGCGCGCATCCCGCCTACCTGGTCGAGGGGGAGGCCAACTCGGGTCTCGCGGAGGTACTCGCCGCCACCGCCTCCGGCGCCCGTACGGTCGAGGCGCTGGGGCTGCAACAACGCCGGATCACCGCCTGCCTGGAGGCGATCGAGCGGTGCCGGCGTACCCGGATGCGGACCCTGTTCCTGCGCAGCGTGCTCTTTCCCGGTACGGACATCTCGCAGACCCTGCCGGTGGTCGGGGTGCTCCTGCTCGGCGGAATGCTGTACGGCCGGGGCGAGGTGACCCTCGGTGCGGTGGTCGCGGCAGCGCTCTACCTGCGGCAGCTGACCAATCCGCTGGACACGATCCTGATCTGGGTCGAGCAGTTGCAGAGCAGCGGTGCCTCCTTCGCCCGGGTCGAGGGTCTGGACCGGGTCGCCCGACCGGCGCCGCCGACGCACACCGAGCCGGTCGACGACCGGATCGAGGTGGCCGGCGTGCACTACGCCTACGACGGCGTACGCGACGTGCTGCACGGCGTCGACCTGACCGTACGGCCGGGCGAGCGGCTCGCCCTGGTCGGGCCGTCCGGTGCGGGCAAGTCGACGCTGGGCCGGTTGCTCGCGGGCGTCGACGAGCCGCGTACCGGCGGTGTGACCGTCGGCGGGGTGCCGATCGCCGAGTTGCCGCCGGAACGCCTTCGCCGCCAGGTCGTCCTGGTCACCCAGGAGCACCACGTGTTCCTCGACTCGCTGCGGGACAACCTGCTGGTCGCGTCGGCCGGCGCGGGCGACGCGGAGTTGCGCGCGGCCCTCGCCGCGGTCGGCGCCGACTGGGTCGACGACCTGCCGGACGGGTTGGACACCGAGCTGGGCGAGGGCGGACACCGGCTCGACGGGGCACAGGCCCAGCAACTCGCCTTGGCCCGGGTGGTGCTGGCCGACCCGCACACGCTGATCCTGGACGAGGCGACCGCGCTGCTCGACCCGAGCACCGCGCGTAACACCGAGCGGGCACTGGCCGCGGTCCTCGCCGGGCGTACGGTCATCGCGATAGCCCACCGCCTGCACACCGCGCACGACGCGGACCGGGTGGCGGTGTTGGAGGACGGCCGGATCACCGAACTCGGCACCCATGAGGACCTGGTGGCCGGCGGCGGCGCGTACGCCGCACTCTGGAACTCCTGGCACGCCGAACGAACCCCGTCCTCCTGAGTGGACATCCGGCGCTCCGGTGTGCGCTCGTCTTCGTTGCCGATCCTTGACATCCTGTCGGATCGTCGTGATGAATCTTGGATGGGCGCCGACGGACGGGGGAGCCAGGTGGGCCGGAAGAAGCGTGCGACGGGTGAGCCGCCGAAGCCGGCAGACCCGCGGGGCTGGCTGAAGGTGGGACTGGCCGCCACGGCGATGCTCCTGGTCGGCCTTGTCCTCACGGTCGGTTCGATCACTTTCAAGCGGTACCTGGCCGAGAAGGCGGACCGGTTGCGGTCCGAGGGAATACCGGTGGCCGCGGCGCAAGCCAAGCTCTACAACGGCTCCGGGCGCGGCAGCGGGGTGGACACCGTCGACGTGTCGTACTTCTACCGGGGCGAGTACTACCAGGCGAGCATCAGGTGCGGTGGCTTCACCGGTTGCCACTCCACCCCGAGCGAGCAGACGACGGTGTGGATCGACCCCGACGACCCGGCGCAGTTCGTGGCGGAGAACGGGCACACCGACGACTCGGTGTCGTTCCTCAACGGGTTCACTCCCATCCCGGCGGGTGTCCTGTTCACCGTGCTGGGTGCGGCGGGGTTGGTGGTGACCCGGCTCCGCAGCAGACAGGCCGCGCGGCGACGTACGGCAAGCAACCGCGGAGACGGTCAAGGCGGTGCTGGGGTAGGTGGGGGTCAGGTGGGGCGGTACTCCACCTCGGGGCGGCCGGGGGTGCCGTAGCGGGAACTGCGGCTCACCCGACCGATGCCGACCAGGTGTTCAAGGTAGCGCCGGGCGGTCACCCGTGAGGTGCCGGTCCGGGTCGACACCTCGCTCGCCGACAGTCCCGGCTCGGCCCGCAGCACCGCCAGCACCGCGTCCAGGGTCTCCGTGCCGAGCCCCTTGGGCAGGGTGTCGGCGTCCGCGCCGCGCAACGTGGCGAACATCCGGTCGACTTCGTGCTGGGCCACCACCGTGCCGTCGGCGAGGGCCTGGCGGCGGTATTCGGCGTACCGCTCCAGCTTGTCGCGGAACGCGGCGAAGGTGAACGGCTTGAGCAGGTAGTGGGTCACCCCGAGGGCGACCGCGGCGCGGACCATGGTGAGGTCGCGGGCCGAGGTCACGGCGAGCACGTCGGTGTTGCTGCCGGCCGCCCGCAGCGCCCGGCAGACGTCCAGGCCGTGCAGGTCGGGCAGCCGGAAATCCAGCAGTACGAGGTCCACGCCGTCGCCGCCACCCGCGCGCAGGGCCGCCATCGCGTCCCGGGCGGTGTGCACGACGCCGACCACGGTGAAGCCGGGCACCCGCTCGGTGTAGGCGCGGTGTGCGTCGGCGAGCAGGGGCTCGTCCTCCACGACCAGCACCCGGATGGTGGTCACGTCGGGGACTCCCGGGGGATCGGTAGCCGGGCCGGGATCGGCAGCCGGACGCTGAACAGCGTGCCACCTGCGGCGGGACGGGTCACGTCGACCTTGCCGTCGTAGCGGGACACCACCTGTCCGACCAGCGCCAGGCCGAGTCCCCGGCCGGCGCTCTTGGTCGACCAGCCGCGCCGGAACGCGTCCGTGACCTGGGCCGGGTCCAGTCCGGGGCCGCTGTCGGCGACCCGTACGGTCACCTCCTGGTCGGTGGCGCCGACGAAGACCTGCACCTGTCGGGGCGGTTCGGTGCCGCCGACGGCTTCGAGGGCGTTGTCGAGCAGGTTGCCGACGACGGTGAGCAGGTCGCCGATGGGCAGCGGGTGCCCGTCGAGGCGGGAGTCGGGATCCACCACCAGGTCCACGCCCCGTTCACCGGCCTGGGCGGACTTGCCGAGCAGCAGGGCGGCCAGCGCCGGTTCGGTGACCGCGCCGACCACCCGGTCGGTGAGCTGCTGGGCGAGGGTCAGCTCGGCGGTGGCGAGCTGCACCGCCTCGTCCGTACGCCCCAGTTCCACCAGCGTCAGTACGGTGTGCAGCCGGTTCGCCGACTCGTGCGCCTGTGCCTGCAGTGCTTCGCTGAGTCCGCGTACGGAGTCGAGTTCGCTGGCCAGGGTGCGCAGCTCGGTGTGGTCGCGCAGGGTCAGTACGGTGCCGACCGCCCGGCCGCCGAACGTGGTGGGCCGCTGGTTGGCGACCAGGACCCGGTCACCGGCGAGCATCGGCTCGTCGTGCGCGGGTCGGCCGGAGATGATCAGGTCGGCGACGGACGGGGGGAAGCCGAGTTCGGCGACCGGGCGCTCCTGCACCGGTTGTGCCCCGGTGAGCCCGAGCAGGCGCCGTGCCTCGTCGTTGATCAGGGCCACCCGCCGGTCCGGCGTGAGTACGACCAACCCCTCCCGTACCGAGTGCAGGACGGCGTCGTAGTACTCGTACATCCGGGTGATCTGGGCTGGGCCGAGTCCGTGGGTCTGGCGGCGCAGACGGCGGCTGAGCAGCCAGGAGCCGGCTGCGGCGAGAGCGAGGGCGGCGGCGGTGGCCCCCACCAGCGCGGGTGCCTGGGCCAGCAGCTTGCGGTTGATCGCCTCGGTGGTGATGCCGACCGAGACCAGGCCGATGACCGTGCCGCCCTCGGCGCGTACCGGCACCACCGCGCGGACGGACTCGCCCAGGGTGCCGATGTTGATCGTGGTGAACGCCCGGCCGGCGAGCGCCGGTTCGATCTCGCCGACGAAGGGGTGACCGATCTGGGCGGGGTTGGGGTGCGAGTAGCGGGTTCGGTCGGGCGCCATCACCACGATGAAGTCGGTCCCGGTGGCCCGGCGGGTGGATTCCGCGTACGGCTGGAGGGTGGCGGCGGGGTCGGGGGAGCGCAGCGCGGTCGCCACGTCGGGGGAGCGGGCGACGGCCTCGGCCACCGCGAGCACCTCCTCCTTGGCGGCGTCGCGTACGTCGGCACGGGCGAGCAGCACCGCCCCGGCCATGCCGGCCACCACCAGGAGGGTGACGACCAGGACCTGCAGGGCGAAGAGCTGGCCCGCGATGCTCCATCGTCGTCTGGACATGCGCACCAGTGTTCCCTGTGTGACGGGTCCGGCGCTTGACGACGCCGGGGATCAGCTCGTTGTTTCGGGTTGGGGTCGGCGCGGTGAACACAATGAACGCAAGGATGTGCGTTCGTGAGATCCAGGCCACAGTCTCGGGCATGGACACCCCCACCGCCCGGCCACGACGGGACCGCACCCATTATCTGTACCTTGCCGTCATCGTCGCCGTCGTCGCCGGCATCGTCCTCGGCTTCGCCGCGCCGGAGGCGGCCAAGGAGCTGAAGCCGATCGGCACCGGCTTCGTCGCGCTGATCAAGATGATGATCAGCCCGATCATCTTCTGCACCATCGTGCTCGGCGTCGGTTCGGTCCGGCAGGCCGCGAAGGTCGGCAAGGTCGGCGGCCTGGCGCTCGGCTACTTCCTGATCATGTCGACGGTGGCACTCGCCATCGGGCTCGTGGTCGGCAACATCGTGCACCCCGGCTCGGGTCTGCACCTCGGTGCCGCCCAGGCCGCCGCCGGCCAGGCCCAGGTCAGCGGCGAGAGCGAGGGTACGGTCGACTTCCTGCTCGGCATCATCCCGACCTCGCTGCTGTCGGCGCTGACCGAGGGCGAGGTGTTGCAGACCCTGCTGGTGGCGCTCCTCGTCGGTTTTGCCGTACAGGCGATGGGGCGCCGGGGTGAGCCGGTGCTGCATGCCGTCGGCGTGATCCAGCGGCTGGTCTTCAAGATCCTGACGATGGTCATGTGGCTGGCGCCGATCGGTGCGTTCGGCGCGATCGCCGCCGTGGTCGGCGCGACCGGCATGGACGCGCTCAAGAGCCTGGCCCAGATCATGATCGGCTTCTACGCCACCTGCCTGATCTTCGTCGTCGTCGTCCTGGGGCTGCTGCTCCGGCTGATCGCCGGCATCTCGATCTTCTCCCTGCTGCGTTACCTGGGCCGGGAGTTCCTGCTGATCCTCTCCACCTCCTCCTCCGAGTCGGCGCTGCCCCGGCTGATCGCCAAGATGGAGCACTTCGGGGTGAGCAAGCCGGTGGTTGGCATCACCGTCCCGACCGGATACTCGTTCAACCTCGACGGCACCGCGATCTACCTGACCATGGCCTCGCTCTTCGTGGCCGAGGCGCTGGGCAAGCCGCTCGCCGTCGGTGAGCAGATCTCCCTGCTGGTCTTCATGGTGATCGCGTCCAAGGGTGCGGCCGGCATCACCGGTGCCGGGCTCGCCACCCTGGCCGGCGGACTGCAGAGCCACCGGCCGGACCTGGTCGACGGGGTGGGCCTGATCGTCGGCATCGACCGGTTCATGTCCGAGGCCCGCGCGCTGACCAACTTCGCCGGCAACGCGGTGGCGACCGTACTGATCGGCACCTGGACCCGCGAGTTCGACAAGGAACAGGCGCTCGCGGTGCTCTCCGGTGAGCGGCCGTTCGACGAGGCGACCATGGTCGACGAGCACGGGCCGGCGGACGACGAGACGCCGGAGGACGACTCCGCCCCGACCGCTCCCGCAGGGGCCGCGCCGGCATCCGCGGGTGCCCGGAGCTGACCACTTTCCGATCCGGTTCTCGGGCCACCCACCCGCACGTCGGGGTGGGTGGCCCGAAAAGTATGTAACGCGAAAGTTACGAGGTTTCGTCGGTAAAGTCGGGCTGTGACCAGAGGGCAGAAAATCCTCGCCGGGTCCGTGCTGACCCTGCTGATCGCACTCACCGCCTGCACCGAGCAGGCGCCGCGACCGTCCGGCCCGGCGTCGGGCGCCCCCGGCCAGCAGGCCGAGCCGCAGGCCACGCCGGCACTGGAGCTGATCGCCGGCATGCCGCCCTACACCTCCACCACCAACGTGTACGCCGCCGCCGGAGCGGACCAGCTCATCGAGGCGGTACGCGGCGACAAGCCCCTGGTGTACGTGCCGAACACCGGCAGCGACGACGTGTGGGTGATCGACCCGGACACGTACAAGGTGGTGGACAAGTTCCCCGGCGGCCCGGAACCGCAGCACGTGGTCCCGTCCTACGACCTGCGTACGCTCTACGTCGCGTCCAGCAAGGTCCCGTCCGGTGGGCTGGTGCCGATCGACCCGCGTACCGGCAAGCCGGGCGAGCTGATCGACGTGCAGGACGTCTACAACCTGTACTTCACCCCGGACGGCAAGCAGGGGATCGTGGTGGCCGAGTTCTACCAGCGACTCGACTTCTACGACGTCACGACCTGGCGGCGGACCAGTTCGGTCACCTTCCCCGAGTGCCCGGGGATCAACCACATGGACTACTCGGTCGACGGCCGGACCATGCTGGTGAGCTGCGAATTCGGCAACCGGATGCTGGTGGTCGACGCGGTCACCCACGCCAAGGTGCGCCAGTTCGACCTGGACGTGGTGGCCGACGGGATGCCGCAGGACACCCGGCTCACCCCGGACGGGCGACACTTCCTGGTCGCGGACATGATGGCGGCCGGCGTGTACGTCTTCGACGGGGCGGCCACCCAGCGGACCGGTTTCATCCCCACCGGCAAGGGCGCGCACGGCATCTACTTCAGCCGGGACGGCACCCTCGCGTACGTGACCAACCGGGACGACGGCACCGTGAGCCTGATCGACCTGGCCACGCTCACCACGGCCGGACTCTGGCGGATCCCCGACGGGGGCAGCCCGGACATGGGTGGGCTCTCGGCCGACGGGCGGGTGCTCTGGCTCTCCGGCCGCTACCACGACGAGGTGTACGCGATGAGCACCGCGGACGGGCGGCTGCTGGCCCGGATCCCGGTCGGCTCCGGCCCGCACGGCCTGACCATCTGGCCCCAACCCGGCCGCTACTCCCTGGGCCACACCGCCAACATCCGCTGACCGGCTGGTGACGCAGGGCACACCGGCTGGTCGGCGCCGCGACCTACCCTGCGGCCATGGATCTCGTACGGGCACAGGAACTGTGGAATCCCGAGCCGGGATGGCTCAACACCGCAAGCTACGGGCTGCCGCCCCGCCCCGCGTGGGACGCGTTGCAGCGGGCACTGGGCGAGTGGCAGGTCGGAGCCACCTCGTGGGAGGGGTGGGGCGCGGCGGCCGGCCGGTCCCGGGCCGCGTTCGCCGGGTTGGTCGGGGTGCCGGTCGCCGACGTCTGCGTGGGCGCCGGGGTCTCCCAACTGCTCGCCCCGATCGCCGCCGCACTGCCGGCCGGCGCCACCGTACTGGCGCCGGAGGAGGAGTTCACCTCGAACCTCTTCCCCTGGCTGGTGCACACCGACCGGGGCGTACGGGTGCGCACCGTGCCGGCGGCGCGGCTGGTCGAGTCGATCGACGCGTCCGTCGACCTGGTCGCGTTCAGCCTGGTGCAGTCCGCCACCGGGGCGGTCGCCGAGTACGAGTCGGTGGTGGCGGCGGCCCGTACGCACGGCGCGCTGGTGGTGGTCGACGCGACCCAGGGCTGCGGTTGGCTGCCGTTCGACGCGGGACTGGCCGACGCGGTGGCGGTGGGCGCGTACAAGTGGTTGATGGCACCCAGGGGTGCCGCGTTCGGTTACCTCGCCCCGGCGCTGCGGGACCGGCTCACCCCGCTCGCCGCCGGCTGGTACGCGGGCGAGGACCCGCACGGGTCCTACTACGGGCCGCCGCTGCGGCTGGCCGCCGACGCCCGCCGGTTCGACCTCTCCCCGGCCTGGTTCAGCTACGTCGGGGCGGCGCCCGCGCTGGAACTCGTCGCCGAGATCGGGCTGCCGGCGATCCGGGACCACAACGTGGCCCTGGCCAACCGGTTCCTCGCCGGCCTGGGGCAGCCGCCCGGCAACAGCGCGTTCGTGACGGTCGACGTACCCGGTGCGGACGAGCGGCTTGCCGCCGCCGGCATCCGTGCCGCCGTCCGTGCCGGCCGGGTCCGTGCCTCCTTCTACCTCTACTCCACCCCGGCGGACGTGGACCGGGCCCTGTCCGCCCTGACCTGAACGGCTCGACCTCGGTACGAAGTGAGGGCGATCACAATTCGAAACGATACGGTGCCGTATCGCTGAAGGAGGACTACGTTCTTTACGTTACGAGTCTGTTCCGTATCGTTTTACGCTGCGGAGTATCGGGGTAGGGGCGTTTTGATGCAAAACCCACAACCGTTCGAGAACACCGGGCACCCCCGGCGGTGGGCGATCCTCGGTGTGCTGGTGATCAGCCTGCTGGTGGTGGTCCTGGACAACACGATCCTCAACGTCGCCCTGCGCACGTTGTCCGACCCGGTACACGGGCTCGGTGCCAGCCAGGGTGAGCTGGAATGGGCGATCAACTCATACACGCTGGTCTTCGCCGGCCTGCTGTTCACCTTCGGGGTGCTCGGCGACCGCCTCGGACGCAAGCGCTTCCTGCTGTTCGGCCTGGCCATGTTCGGGGCCTCGTCGCTGCTCTCCGCGTACGCCCAGAGCCCCGGCCAACTGATCGGGGCGCGGGCCCTGATGGGTCTCGGCGGGGCGGCGATCATGCCGGCGACCCTGTCGGTCATCTCCAACGTGTTCGACCCCCGCGAACGGGCCCGCGCGATCGGCATCTGGGCCGGCGCGGTCGGCCTCGCCGTGGCGATCGGCCCGATCCTGGGCGGACTGCTGCTGGAGCACTTCTGGTGGGGTTCGGTCTTCCTGATCAACGTACCGGTGGTGCTGGTCGGCCTGGTGGCCGCGTTCATCCTGGTGCCGGAGTCGCGGGATCCACGACCGAACCGGGTCGACGTGATCGGCGTACTGCTCTCGGTGATCGGGCTGGTCGGCCTCACCTACGGCATCATCGACGGCGGCGAGCACGGCTTCGACCGGCCACTGGTCTGGACCGCGATCATCGGTGGTCTGGCCGTACTGGCCGCGTTCGTCTTCTACGAGCGGCGGATCGAGTTCCCGGCGCTGGACGTACGGCTGTTCAAGCTGCCGCGCTTCGCCGCGCCGGTCGCGGTGGTCGGGCTGACCTTCTTCGCCGCCATGGGCGTGATGTTCTTCAGCTCGTTCTACCTGCAACTGGTACGGGGCTACGCGCCGCTGCACACCGGCCTGCTGTTCCTGCCCTTCGCCGCCGCGCAACTGATCTTCGCCCCGCGCAGCGCGGCCATGGTCCGGCGGTACGGCGCCAAGGCGGTCTCCGCGTTCGGCCTGACCCTGACCGCCCTCGCCCTCGCCGTGTTCATCTTCGTCGGGGCGGAGACGCCGATCTGGATCCTGCTGGTCTCGTTCTTCTTCCAGGGCATGGGCATGGCGCACATCGTCGCCCCGGCCACCGAGTCGGTCATGTCCGCGCTGCCGAGGGAGAAGGCCGGCGTCGGTTCGGCGGTCAGCAACACCGTCCGGCAGGTCGGCGCCGCGCTCGGCGTCGCGGTGCTCGGCTCGGTGCTCTCCGCGGTCTACCGGGACCAGATCGCCGGCTCCACCGCCGCGCTGCCCGGTCCGGCCCGGGACGCCGTCAACGAGTCCATCTCCGGTGCGTACGGCGCCGCCGCCCAGATGGGTCCGGCCGGCCAGGGCGTCATCGGCGCGGCCAACGACGCGTTCGTCTCGGCCATGCACTGGGCCTCCGGGCTGTCGGCCATCGTCGTGGTCGTCGGCATCCTGGTGGTGCTGCGCTGGATGCCGGGACGCGACGCGACGCACGCGCACGTGCAGCCGGAGGCGGCGCCCGCGCCGGAACTGGCACCCGCGTCATAAGTCGGAAACAATGACCGACATGACGACCACCGCTGATGCTCCGCGGTCGCCCGGGCGACCGCGGAGCACCCGCGTCGACGAGGCGATCGTCGAAGCCACGCTGGACCTGCTCGCCGAGGGCAGCACCATCGAGGCGCTCTCCATCGAGGCGATCGCCGCCCGCGCGGGCGTCGGCAAGGCGACCATCTACCGTCGCTGGTCCGGCAAGGATGCTCTGATCATCGACACGCTCCGGACCCTCAAGGGTCCACCGACGATGCCGAACGAGGCGAACGCCCGCGAGGACCTGGTCACGCTGCTCAGCCAGGTGGGCCGCAACCCGGACGCCCGCGCGGCGTCGATCTTCCCGTGCATGATGCCGACCATCCAGCGCGACTCCGACATGCACCGGCTCTACCAGGAACTGCTCGAACCCCGCCGGCAGGTGATGCGGGACGTGCTCCAGCGGGGCATCGAACGCGGGGAAATCCGCCCCGACCTCGACATCGAGCTGACCCTGGCCATGCTCACCGCACCGGTGCTGCTGCAACGGCTGCTGCGCTGGCACCCGAAACTCGGCATCGACGACGACGACCTGCCCGAGCGGGTGGTAGACGCCCTGCTCACCGGCATCGGCGCCGCCTGACGCCTGACGCCCGACGCCCGGCGTACGGGTGTCAGGCGGTGGGCGTACGGAGGCGGTGCAGCCGGAGCGCGAGCTGGACCTCCAGCGCCCGCTCCGGCTTCTGCCAGTCCGGGCCGAGCAGCTGCCCGACCCGCTCCAGCCGCTGGGTCACCGTGTTCACGTGGACGTGCAACTGCTCGGCCGCCCGGGCCAGGCTGCCACCCACCCCGAAGTACGCCTCCAGCGTCTTCACCAGCGCCGTACCGCGCCGGGCGTCGTAGTCGACCACCGGACCCACCGTGTCGGCCAGGAACCGGGCCACGTCCCGGTCGCCGTCCTCGGTAACCGCACCGAGCAGCAGCCCGACGAAACCGAGTTCGGCGGTGCTCGCCCCCTCGCCGGCCCGGCCGAGCGCCCAGAGCGCGGTCAGGCAACGGTCGGCCTCACGGAACGCGGTGCCCAGCGACGCCGGCCCGGTGGACGGGCCGCTGGAGCCGGCGGTCACCGGCCGACCGGTCACCCGGGACAGGTCCCGGACCACCGCCCGCGCCGCCCCACCGGCGTCCTGACCGGGCAGCATCAGCACCACCCGGCCGTCGCGGGCCGCGGCCAACCCACCCCGGGTCGAGGCGTACGTGGTCGCCCACGACACCACCCGCTGCCGGGCCGAGCCGGTCGCCGCGATCACGTCGTCGCCGACCGCCACGAGCACGTGCGGCGCGTCCAGTTCCACCCCGAGGCGCCGGGCCCGGCTGCGCAGCGCCTCCGCGTCGCGTACCGGGCGGGCGATCAGGTCGTCGAGCAGTTCACCGCGTACGCGTCCCTCGGCTTCGGCCACCGTCCGGCGGAACAGCAGCAGCAGCGCGGTCACCAGTGCCGCTCGCTCCAGGATCCGCTGGTCGGCGTTGACCAGTTCGTCGTCGGGATGCAGCACCAACGCGCCGAGGTTCTCCGTACCGGCGACCACGGCGGCGTACCAGAGGGGTCCCCGACGGACGCTGCGGCCCTCGGTCCGGGACGCGACCACGGCCTCGACCAACGCCGACCGCTCCGGTTCGTCGATGGTGCCGACCCGGGCCAGCAGCCGGCCCTCGGCGTCGAGCGCGAGCAGCGCCCCGCCGAGCACCTCGGTCACCGCCGCCGCCACGTCCTCCACCCCGCCGCCGCGCAACACCAGCGCGGTCATCCGGTCGTGGGCGGCGGCGGCCCGCTCGACCGACGCGCTGTGGGTCTGGATGGTGCCGTTGGCGAAGGAGAGTTCGGCGAGCGCGGCCTGGGTCTCGGCGAGCAGCCGGGCGGTGTCGATCGCCACGGCCGCGTGCGCGGCCAGCGAGACGAGCAGGGCCACCTCCTCGCGGGCGAACGGCCGGGCGGACCGGTTCGCGGCGTAGAGCACCCCGATCACGCTCGGCCCGAGCCGCAGCGGTACGCCGAGGATCGCGACCAGCCCCTCCTCGCCGACCCCGGCGTCGATCTCCCCGGTGTGGTGGAAGCGGGCGTCCTCGGGATAGTTCGCGGTCGCGTACGGGGTGCCGCTCTGCGCGACCAGGCCGCCGAGTCCCGCCCCCATCGGCAGCCGCAGCCGCTGGAAGCGGGCCGAGACGGAACCGTCGGTCACCCGCATGTACGTGTCGCCGTGCGACTCGTCGTTGAGCGTCATGTACGCCACGTCGGTGCCGAGCAGGTGCCGGGCCCGGTGCACGATCGCGTGCAGCACCGCGTCCAGGTCACGCAGGCCGGCGAGGTCGCTGGCGGTGTCGTACAGGCCGGAGAGTTCGACCTCGCGCTGGCGTCGCCGCTCCAGCAGCGCACGCACCCGCAGCGCGACCACCTTGGCCTGTTCCAACTCGGCCAGCCGCTCGGCCGGCAGGCCGGCGGCACGGGCGGCGACCAGCGGCCCCTCGAACTCCACCGCCGCGGCCTCACGGGCCAGCAGCTCCAGGAACTCGATCGGCGACGACATGGGACCCATTGTGCGGGTGGGGATCTTCAGTTTGCTGTCCAACCCCCGTCGACCGCGATCGCGGCGCCGGTGATGAACGACGCCGCGGGCGAGCACAGGTACGCCATCAGCTCGGCGACCTCCTCCGGCTCGATCAGGCGCTTGATCGCGGCCCGAGCCAGCATGATCTTCTCGACCACCTCGCTCTCCGGGATGCCGTGGGTGGCCGCCTGGGCGGCGATCTGCCCCTCGACCAGCGGGGTACGCACGTACGCCGGGTTGATGCAGTTGGCGGTCACCCCGTGCGGGGCGCCCTCCAGCGCGACCACCTTGGATAGCCCCTCCAGCGCGTGCTTCGCCGACACGTAGGCCGACTTGTACGGCGACGCCCGCAGCCCGTGTACGGAGGAGATGTTGATCACTCGACCCCAGCCGCGCTCGTACATCCGGGGCAGTGCGCGCTGGACGATCAGGAACGGCGCCTCCACCATCACCCGGTGGATGTACGCGAACCGCTCGGCCGGAAAGTCCTCGATCGGAGCGACATGTTGCAGGCCGGCGTTGTTGACCACGATGTCCACGGCCGCGTCCAGTGCCGAGGTCGCCGCCGGGTCGGACAGGTCGGCGGCCACCGCGTGCCCGCCGATCTCGGCCGCCACCGCCTTGGCCGACTCGGCGTTGCGGTCGACCACGGTCACCTCGGCACCGGCCGCCGCCAGCCGGACCGCGCAGGCCCGTCCGATGCCGCTCCCGCCACCGGTGACCAGCGCGCTGCGCCCCGACAGGTCGAGCCGTACGACGTGGGGATCCGCCACGCTTTCTGCCGTCATGGCGCAAGAAGCTACGACCCTGAGGGGCAGGCGCACATGGGCAACGGACACATACTCGCCGGGAAGCCTATGTGGCCCCGATGCAGCGGGCGTGTCGCCGTGTCCCCGTTTCGACCCCGCCAGTAGGGTGTCGAACACGTGTACTGCCGGTGCTTAGGGGAGGGGGCGGCGTGCGGGTGCTCGGCGTCGACCCGGGGCTGACCCGGTGCGGGGTCGGTGTGGTCGAGGGTGTCCCCGGCCGACCGTGCACCCTGATCGCGTACACCGTGGTCCGCACCGATCCGGCCGCCGACCTGTCGCTGCGACTGCTGCACCTGGACCGGGCGCTGACCGAACTGGTCGTCGAGCACCAGCCGGAGAGCGTCGCCGTCGAGCGGGTGTTCAGCCAGTCCAACACCCGTACCGTCATGGGCACCGCCCAGGCGAGCGCGATCGCCGTACTGGCCGGCGCGCGGGCCGGGCTGCCGGTGCAGACGTACACGCCGAGCGAGGTGAAGGCGGCGGTGACCGGGTCCGGTCGCGCCGACAAGGACCAGATCACCGCGATGGTCACCCGGCTGCTCCGGCTGGCCGCGCCGCCGAAGCCGGCGGACGCGGCGGACGCGCTGGCGCTGGCCATCTGTCATGTGTGGCGGGGCGGGACCAGGGCCCGGCTGGCCGCCGCGGCCGACGCGGTCGCCCGGCGGACCGCTGCGGCCACCGCACCGCGACGTCCAGGGGCGGGCGCCGCCCGACGTGGAGGAACGCAATGATCGCGAGTGTGCGGGGCGTGGTGGCCGGACTCGGGGGCGACACCGCGGTGATCGAGGTCGGTGGGGTGGGGCTGGCCGTGCACTGCGCGCCGGGCACCCTGGCCGGGCTCCGGATCGGGGTCGAGACCCGGCTGGCCACCACGCTGGTGGTCCGGGAGGACTCGCTGACCCTCTACGGCTTCGCCGACGACGACGAGAAGCACCTCTTCGAGCTGCTCCAGACGGCCAGCGGGGTCGGTCCCCGGCTGGCCCAGGCGGTGCTGGCGGTGCACTCGCCGGACGTGGTCCGCAAGGCGATCGCCAACTCCGACACCGCCACCCTGGTCCGGGTGCCGGGGATCGGCAAGAAGGGCGCCGAGCGCCTGGTGCTCGAATTGCGGGACAAGATCGGGCCGGTGGCGATCGGCGCGGACGGCGTGGGCGGTGTGGTCGGCGGGGCGTGGCCGGACCAGATCCGGCAGGCGCTGGTCGGGCTCGGCTGGAGCGTCGCCCAGGCCGACCAGGCGGTGGCCACGGTGGCAGAGAGCATCGACGGCCCGACACCGCCGGTGCCGGTGCTGCTGAAGCAGGCGATCCGGCTGCTCGGTAAGACCCGATGACCGACTCCGACGGCCTGGTCTCGGCGTACGCGGACGACGCCGAACGGGACGCCGAGGTCAGCGTCCGACCGAAGCGGCTGTCCGACTTCATCGCCCAGCACCGCGTACGCGATCAGCTCGACCTGCTGCTGAAGGGTGCCATGGGTCGGGGCAGCCCGCCCGACCACATCCTGCTCTCCGGCCCTCCGGGGCTGGGCAAGACCACCCTGGCCAATATCGTCGCCGCCGAACTCGGCACCGGGATCCGGGTCACCAGCGGGCCGGCGATCGAGCGCTCCGGTGACCTCGCCGCGATCCTGACGAGTCTCGCCGAGGGTGACGTCTTTTTCATCGACGAGATTCACCGGATCGCCAAGCCGGCGGAGGAACTGCTCTACAGCGCGATGGAGGACTTCCGGGTCGACGTGATCGTCGGGAAGGGCCCCGGCGCGACCGCCATCCCGATCGACGTGGAGCCATTCACCCTGGTCGGCGCGACCACCCGGTCGGGGCTGCTGACCGGCCCGATGCGTGACCGGTTCGGTTTCGTGGCGCACCTCGACTTCTACAGCGCGGCTGATCTGGAGGCGCTGCTGCACCGGTCGGCGCGCATTCTCGGCGTACCGATCACCGAGGAGGGCGCGGTCGAGATCGCCGGTCGGTCGCGGGGCACGCCCCGGATCGCCAACCGGCTGCTGCGCCGGGTGCGGGACTTCGCCGAGGTCCGGGCCGAGGGTGTGGTCACCCTGGAGACCGCCCGAGCGGCCCTCAAGGTGTACGACGTAGACGCGCTCGGCCTCGACCGGCTCGACCGGGCGGTGCTCACCGCCTTGATCGACTCGTTCCGTGGCGGGCCGGTCGGCCTCTCCACGCTGGCCGTGGCCGTGGGGGAGCAGCCGGACACGGTGGAAGAGGTGTGCGAGCCGTTCCTGGTCCGGGCCGGGCTGCTGGCCAGGACTCCGCGGGGGCGGGTGGCCACCGAGGCGGCCTGGCACCATCTGGGGCGTACTCCACCGAATGGTACATTTGGTGCCGGTCCGAGTGCGGCGCCCGATCTGTTCACTGCCGAGCCGTAAGTGCCGTGATCTGTTTGTGATCCGTGCCGCATTCGGCGTACACAGACTCACCGACTAGACTTCGCCGCGATCTGTCTGTAGAGACAGGAGATTTCGCTTTCGTCGTGACGTACCACGTTGCGACGGGGCCAATGGGAAGGTCATATCGTGGTTTTGGAAGCGGCAGCAAGCGGCGGTGGAGCCGGCAGCTTCACGCCGATCCTGATGATTGTCCTGCTCTTCGGCGTCATGTATTTCATGATGATCCGGCCGCAGCAGAAGCGCCGTCGCGAGGCTGAGCAGATGCAGTCCTCGATCGGCCCCGGCGACGAGGTGGTCACGATTGGCGGCCTCCACGGCACCGTCGCCTCGGTCGAAGACGAGACAGTCACCCTCGAGGTGGCCCCCGGTGTGCACAACAAGTACGCGCGGCCCGCAGTGGCCCGGGTGATCAACTCGGCTCCTAAGCTTGAGACGATCTCGGACGAGGTCGAAGCAAAGGAGTGACCCACCCCCCGGTGTACGGGGCGGGTCACTGATCGAAGATAGTTAATAGCTGTGCCGGCGTGACCCCACGCCGGAGAGGTACGCATGTCGCCGGGCATGCCGGCGCGCCCATCGCCGCCCACCACCAGCGGCCGAACCGTGCAGGGAGACAGGACAGCCGTGGCACCACCTCAGGGACAGATGCACCCCGGGCGGCAGCTAGCCGTACTCGGGGGCATCTTTGTCGTCCTCTACCTCTTAGTCTTCTTCGCCGGCGGTGCTAGCGGGAGCTTCCGCGACCGGTTGGAGCCGAAGCTGGGTCTCGACCTTGTCGGTGGCACCCGGATGACGCTCGAGGCGACGAGCCTCAACAACCAGCCCCCCACGGCCGAGAACCTGGAGGAGGCCCGGCAGATCATCGAGAACCGGGTCAACGCCCAGGGCGTCTCCGAGGCCGAGGTGGTGACCGAGGGCAACCGCAACATCGTCATCTCGCTGCCCGGTCAGAGCCGCGACCTCAGCGAGGTCGGCAAGGCCGCTGAGCTGCGGTTCCGCAAGGTGATCAAGGCGACCGACGGAGGGGCGCCCAGCGCGGCGGCCCAGCCGACGCCGCCGGCCGGCGCGACCCCGACCCCGTCCGGTGCGGCGGCGAACCCGTCCGCCGGTGCGACCCCGAGCGCCCCCGCCGCGGGTGCCCCGAGCACCACCCCGTCCGCGGGTGGTCAGGGTGGGATGGCGCCGGCCCCGACGCCGAGTGCCGGTGCCACCAGCGCACCCGCGACGCCGACCCCGAGCGCCTCGGCCTCGGCCGCCCCGGTGCCGCAGAGCGTGGAGCAGGCGCGGGCCGCGGTACAGCAGAAGGTTGGCGCGGCGGCCTGGCAGGCGGCGAGCGCGCTGCAGGCGCCGGCCGACCTGACCACCGACCCGACCCTGCTCGAGACGCTCAAGCCGTTCGGCACGCTGACCGGCCGTGAGGTCGCCGTGCTGCCCGCGGCGATGCAGTTCAACGTACCGACGGTCAGCTGTGAACTGCTCGAGCAGCGCCCGGCGGCCTCGATCAGCGCCGTGGACCAGCAGGTCGTGGCCTGTGAGGGCCCGGTCAAGAACCTGCTCGACGTGGCCAAGGTGCTGGGCACCGACGTCAGCGACGCCAGCGGCGTGCTGGACCAGAACAGCCAGTGGGTGGTCAGCCTCGACTTCACCGGCGACGGGCAGAAGAAGTGGACGAACCTGACCCGCGAGGCGTTCCAGAACGAGGGCGGCGCCTGCGACCAGAGCGCGCTCGGCCAGGACGGCAAGTGCAAGGTCGCCGTGGTGCTCGACAACACGATCGTCTCCTCGCCCGAGATCCAGGGCGTGCTGACCGGCGACTCGCAGATCACCGGTAACTTCACCAGCAAGGACGCGAACACGCTCGCCGGCCAGCTCCGCTTCGGTGCGCTGCCGGTGACGTTCGAGCCGCAGGAGCAGGAGAGCGTCTCCGCGACGCTCGGCTCCAGCCACCTCAAGGCCGGTCTGCTGGCCGCCGGTGTCGGCCTGCTGCTCGTCGCGATCTACTCGTTCTTCTACTACCGCCTGCTCGGTACGGTCATCATCCTCAGCCTGGGGCTCTCCGCCCTGCTGGTGTTCGGTGCGCTGATCGTGCTCGGCCGGCAGATCGGCTTCACGCTGACGCTTGCCGGCATCGCCGGATTCATCGTCTCCCTGGGTGTCGCGGCCGACTCGTTCGTGATCTATTTCGAACGACTCAAGGACGAGATCCGCGAGGGACGCAGCCCGCGCAGCGCGGTTCCCCGCGCCTGGGCCCGGGCCCGGCGGACGATCATCTCGGCCAACGCCATCTCGATCCTGGCCGCGGTTGTGCTCTACGTGGTCTCGGTCGGCACGGTGAAGGGCTTCGCCTTCGCGCTCGGCCTGGCCACCATCCTCGACCTGGTCGTCGTCTTCCTCTTCCGGCACCCGATCATGACGATGTTCGCCAACACCAGGGCCTTCCTGTCGCCCCGGGTCAGCGGACTCGGACGGGTGCTGCACAAGGCCGAGGCCGAGCCGACCGAGCCGCGCAACCCGCGCGCCAAGGAGGCC
The DNA here is from genome assembly GCF_040676775.1 of Micromonospora sp. NPDC049523. Classification (NCBI taxonomy): domain Bacteria; kingdom Bacillati; phylum Actinomycetota; class Actinomycetes; order Micromonosporales; family Micromonosporaceae; genus Micromonospora; species Micromonospora sp. NPDC049523. The sequence goes on from NZ_JBFAPP010000012.1 coordinate 153,590, forward strand.
TAGCATGAGCGAGCCAGTCATCCAGGGCAGCGCCCCGGCCCACCCGGCCGTCGCAGAGCAAAGCGAGGTAGCGGCATGAGCCGCCGTAGCGGTCTGGCCACCCGGCTCTACCAGGGCGAGGCCGGTCTCAACATCATCGGACGTCGCCGGGTCTGGTTCGGCATCGCCGCCGGACTGGTGCTGATCGCGATCCTGGGCATCTCGATCCCCGGGTTCAAGCTCGGCATCGAGTTCTCCGGCGGTAACTCCTTCCAGGTCCCGGCCAGCGTCGGCACGATCACCCACGCCGAGGAGCAGGTCGACGCGGCGCTGGGTGACCTCGACGGTGGCGAGGCGGCGCACGTCGTCTCCACCCAGACGGTCAACGGTGTCGGCGGTTCGTTCTACGAACTGCGTACCACCGAGCTGAACACCCAGCAGTCCAACGAGGTGCAGGCCGACCTGGCCCAGAAGTTCGGCATCGCCGAGGACCAGATCAGCATCAACCAGGTGAGCGCGGCCTGGGGCGACCAGGTCACCGAACGGGCGCTGCTCGGTCTGGTGGTCTTCGTCGTACTGGTCATGATCTACCTGATCCTGCGGTTCGAGTGGCGGATGGCGGTGGCCGCCGTCTCGTCGCTGTTCCTGAACCTGGTGCTGACCGCCGGCATCTACGCCCTGGTCGGCTTCGAGGTCACGCCGTCGACCATCGTCGGCTTCCTCACCATCCTCGGCTTCGCGCTCTACGACGTCGTGGTGGTGTTCGACAAGGTCCAGGAGAACACCCGCGGGATCACCGCGAGCGGCACCCAGACCTACAGCGAGGCGGCCAACCTGGCCATCAACCAGACGCTGATGCGGTCGATCAACACCGGTCTGGTGGCGCTGCTGCCGGTCGGTGGTCTGCTCTTCATCGGTGCCGGCCTGCTCGGCGCCGGCACGCTGGAAGACCTCGGCCTGGTGCTCTTCCTCGGTATGGGTATCGCGGTCTACTCCTCGATCTTCTTCGCGACCCCGGTGCTGACCCTGCTCAAGGACTACGAGCCGCGGATCCAGACGCACACCAAGCGGGTCCTGGCCCGGCGCTCCACCGGCGGCGGACGACCCGCCTCCGGTGCCCGCCGGCCGGCTGCCCGTACCGGCGAGGAAACGGTCGACGACGACACCGCCCCGTCCGGCCCGACCGACGAGGAGGCGGCGGCGCTTGCCGGCGCCGCCCCGAAGGTCGGTGCCCGTCCGGCCGGTAAGCGGTCCTCCGGTGCCCGGGGTGGTCGACCGGGTGGCGGCGGCGGTAGCCGGCCCAGTGGGGCCAAGCGCCGCTGACCCTGGCGGAACAGGCGACGGAGGCGTCCGGCATGCTGGCTTTGGCGGCGTGCCGGGCGCCTTTCGTTTCGCGTATCGGCACGGATGTCCGATAACCCGGACGTCCGGTGAGAGGAGCAGCGTTGACGGAGACCCAGACCGGGGTACGGGGCGACAGCGGCCCGGCCACGGCGGCACTGGTGGCCAGCCGGGTGCTGGACGTACCGGACTTTCCCCAACCCGGAGTGGTGTTCAAGGACCTGATGCCGCTCTTCGCCGACGGCGAGGTGTTCCGCCAGGTGATCGACGAGATCATCGAGTACCACGGCCGGGATTCGTTCGACGTGGTGGCCGGCATCGAGGCGCGCGGCTTCGTGCTCGCCGCCGCGATCGCGTACGCCACCGGGCTGGGTGTGGTGCCCGTACGCAAGGCCGGCAAGCTGCCCCGTGCCGCGTACGCCGCCTCCTACGCCCTGGAGTACGGCGAAGCCACCCTCGAGGTGCACCAGGATGCCTTCACGGCCGGCCACCGGGTGCTGGTGGTGGACGACGTGCTCGCCACCGGCGGCACGGCGGACGCGACGCTGAGCCTGGTCGAGCGGGCCGGTGGGACCGTGGCGGGGCTCTCCGTACTGCTGGAACTCTCCTTCCTCGGCGGCCGGGAGCGGATCGCTCCCCGTCCCGTACATGCACTTCTGACGGTTTAGCAGCTCTTGTCGTCGGGGACCGATCCGGTGCGTGCGGGGGAGCGGCATCCGGCCGTCGGGACGGGTAGCATTGCCTTTCGCTGACCAGGTGGAGGCCGTTCTACCAGGCTGGTGCAGGACCAGGTCGACCGGTTACGGTCGGCTCGTCCCAAGCGAGGTGTGAGGAGGCCGGTGTCCCACGATGTCGCCCCTCCGGCGGAGGGCACGGTGCAATCGACCAGCGAGGCCGACGGTGTCGGGTATCCCGTGGCCGGGTCCGCGAGCGGGCCGGTTCCGACCGCGCCCGGTTCCCCCGTCCCCACCGATGGGGGCGGTGACGCCGAGCCGGCCGACGCGGCTGCCACGGCGGCCGATCAGACCACCCGCGACGATTCCGGCAACGGGACCGGCGTCGACGCTCCGGCCGCAGCCGGCACCGACGGTACGGGTACGCCCGCGGCCGGCAACGCCAGCACGCCCTCGGCCGACGGTGACGGCCTCCCCGTCGCCGCCCCCGGCAGCCCGTCCGACGGCTCCGCCGCCGCATCGGCGCATGCTTCCGACGCCGCCGCCCCGACCGCCGAAGCACCGGTCGCGCCGAGCACGCAAGCACCTGTTGCGCCGACCGCCGCAGCACCCGTCGGGCCAAGCACGACAGCACCCGTCGGCCCGAGCGCGGCTGCACCCGTCGCCGCGGTGGCTGTGGGCTCGGTCAGGGAAAAGCCGATCGCCCCGATCGCGGTGGTGGCCGGTGACGATCCCGCCGCCGTGGTCCCGATCGCCGTCGCCCCGTCGGGTGCCGCGGTCAACGGTCTCGGCGCGGCGACCACACCCGTACCCCTCGGGGGTGTCGTGGTGCCGGTCGGCGCGGCCGGTCGGATCGTCACGACCGACGAGCCCGGCGCGGCCACGTCCAGCTTCGGTCTGGCCAGCGCGCCGACCGGGCGGCGGGTCCGGGCCCGGCTGGCGCGGTTCAACGCTCCCTGGCAGACGCCGCAGGTGAGCGAGGTGCTCGAACCGCTGATCGCCACCCACCGGGCCGCCCATCCCAAGATGGACCCCCGGATGTTGCAGCGCGCCTTCGACATGGCCGCCCGCTGGCACTCGGGGCAGTACCGCAAGTCCGGTGACCCGTACATCACGCATCCGCTCGCGGTGGCCACCATCCTGGCCAACCTCGGCATGGACACCACCACGCTGGTGGCGGCGCTGCTGCACGACACCATCGAGGACACCAACTACGGCCTGGACCAGATGCGGATCGACTTCGGGGCCGAGGTCGCCCTGCTGGTCGACGGCGTCACCAAGCTCGACAAGGTCAAGCTTGGTGACGCGGCCAAGGCCGAGACGATCCGCAAGATGGTCGTCGCGATGGCCAAGGACCCGCGGGTCCTGGTGATCAAGCTCGCGGACCGGCTGCACAACATGCGTACGCTGACCTTCCTGCCCCGCGCCAAGCAGGAGCAGAAGGCCAAGGAGACGCTGGAGATCCTGGCTCCGCTGGCGCACCGCCTGGGTATGAACACGATCAAGTGGGAGCTGGAGGATCTCGCCTTCGGCACCCTGTTCCCCAAGCGGTTCGAGGAGATCAACCGGCTGATCGGCGAGCACCAGCCGCAGCGGGAGGCGCTGCTGCGCCAGGTGACGCAGAAGGTGCAGGTCGACCTCAAGGCCGCCAAGATCAAGGCGGAGACGACCGGTCGCCCCAAGCACCTCTACTCGATCTACCAGAAGATGATCGTCCGGGGTCGGGACTTCAACGACATCTACGACCTGGTCGGGGTCCGGATCCTGGTCGAGACGGTGCGCGACTGCTACGCGGCACTCGGTGTGATCCACGCGAACTGGCAGCCCGTACCGGGCCGGTTCAAGGACTACATCGCGATGCCGAAGTTCAACATGTACCAGTCCCTGCACACCACCGTGATCGGCCCCAGCGGCAAGCCGGTGGAGATGCAGATCCGGACGTACGCGATGCACCGGACCGCGGAGTTCGGCATCGCGGCGCACTGGAAGTACAAGGAGCAGAAGGGGGCCACCGTCGTCGGCCCGCCGGCCAACATCGACGAGATGACCTGGCTGCGGCAGCTGCTGGACTGGCAGCGGGAGGCGAGCGACCCGAGCGAGTTCCTGGACGCACTCCGCTTCGACCTGTCCAGCCAGGAGGTGTACGTCTTCACGCCGAAGGGCGACGTGATCCCGCTGCCGACCGGCTCGACCCCGGTCGACTTCGCGTACGCGGTGCACACCGAGGTCGGGCACAAGTGCATCGGCGCCCGGGTCAACGGCAAGCTGGTGCCGCTGGAGTCGACGCTGTCCAACGGCGACGTGATCGAGATCTTCACCTCGAAGTCCGACACCGCCGGCCCGACCCAGGACTGGCTGGGCTTCGTCAAGAGCCCGCGGGCGCGTACGAAGATCCGTCAGTACTTCAACAAGGAGCGCCGCGAGGAGGCGATCGAGGCCGGCAAGGACGCGATCGTCAAGCAGATGCGCAAGCAGGGCATGCCGTTGCAGCGGATGCTCAGCTCGGACAACCTGATGGCGATCGCCCGGGACCTGCACCTGGCCGACGTGGCGTCGCTCTACGCCGCGGTCGGCGACAGCCAGGTCTCCGCCCAGTCGGTGGTGCAGCGGCTGATGGCCGGCTACGGCGGCGAGGAGGGAGCGGCGGAGGACATCGCCGAGACCGCGGTCGCCACCCGGCCGCCGCGCAGCCGTACCTCCAGCCACGACCCCGGTGTGGTGGTACGCGGCGTCAGCGACGTGTGGATCAAGCTCGCCCGTTGCTGCACCCCGGTGCCTCCGGACTCGGTGTTCGGCTTCGTGACCCGCTCCGGCGGGGTGAGCGTGCACCGCGACGACTGCGCCAACGCCGAGGACCTGCGGGTGCAGGGGGAGCGGATCGTCGAGGTGAGCTGGAAGCTGACCTCGGCGTCGACCTTCCTGGTGGCGATCCAGGTCGAGGCGCTGGACCGGCACAAGCTGCTCGCCGACGTGACCCGGGTGCTCTCCGACGAGCGGGTGAACATCCTCTCCGCGACCGTCACCACCACCCGCGACCGGGTGGCGGTGAGCCGGTTCAGCTTCGAGATGGCCGACCCGAAGCACCTGGGGCACCTGCTGGCCGCCGTACGCAAGGTCGACGGCGTCTTCGACGCGTACCGGGTCACCTCGGGCGCCTGATCGGCACCACTCCGGGAACCGGGCATCGGAACGGAACACCGGAACGAAAATGAGTAAAGGGGCGGCCCGCCGTAGCGGGCCGCCCCTTTCGTCCGGTGGCGCTGGTGGTGGCTGGCTCAGCCGGCCACGGCGCTCATCGTCAGCGACTTGATCAGAACTTCCTTCTTCGGGTGACCGCCGCCGGCCTGCTGCGCGAAGGCGCCGTCGTCGCCGGCCGCACCGACCTCCTTGACCAGGTCCATCCCGCTGGTGACCGTGCCCAGCACGGTGTAGGTCGCGTCGAGCTGCGAGTCACCGTAGACGATGAAGAACTGGCTGCCGCTGCTGCCCGGCTGGCCGGAGTTGGCCATCGCGATCACACCCGCCGGGTACGGCGGACGCTGCTCGGTCGGCAGGTTCTCCTCGGCCATCCGGTAGCTCGGGCCGCCGGTGCCGTCGCTGTCGCGCCAGCCGGCGCCGGTGGCGCTCGGGTCGCCGCACTGCAGTACCTGGAGGCCCTCGGTGACCAGGCGGTGGCACTTGGTGTTGTCGAAGAACTTCTTCTCCGCCAGGTGGGTGAAGCTGGCCGCGGTGCACGGCACCTTGGTCAGGTCGAGCTTGGCGGTGATCGGCCCGAGCCCGGTGTCGATGGTCATCGTCTGCGACCCGGTGTTCGGCGCCGCGACCGGCGGCAGCCCGACGTCCTTGGTCGTCGGCGTCCGCTGGTCGGCCGGGATGTCGGTCCAGGTGCACTGGGTCGAGCCGGCGCCGATCGGGGCCGCGTCGGTGGTCTTGTCGTCGTCGCCGAGGCTGGCGACCAGCCACACGGTGCCGGCGATGACCAGGAGCAGACCCGCCCCGGCCGCGACGATCGTCTGCAGCTGACGGCGCTTGCGGGCAGCGACGGCCCGCTGGGCCATCTCCCGTTCGAGCCGGGCCCGCGCCGCGGCGCGCTGCCGCTCTCTCGTGGACGTCACGGTGACTCCTCCTGGACTATCTGGGCTGCGGTGCTGCGTCCGCGGCTGGTGTCTGGGGCTCTGGCTCAGGACTGCCCGACCGCCGTCGGGCTGGCGGTCGGCGTCGCCGGTGGGGCGGCGGGCGGTGCGTCGGTGGCAACCTCGCCGACGGTCAGGCTCTGGATCACCACGTCGGTCTTCGGCTTGACCTTCTCGCCACTGCCATTGTCCACCAGTTCGGTGGTACCGATCTTCTGGATCACGTCGAGCCCGGCGCTGACCTTGCCGACGATCGGGTAGGTCGGCTCGGCCGGGTTGAAGTCCTTGAAGAAGACGAGGAACTGGCTGCCGTTGGCGCCGGGCGCGCTGCCGATCAGGGCGACCGTGCCGGCCGGGTAGAGCGGCGGCTCGCCGGGCGCCGGGCTGGCCGACGGGCTCGGCGCCGGTGCCGACGGCACGTTCTCGCTGGTGAACGAGTAGGTCGGGCCGCCCTGCCCGGTGCCGCTCGGGTCGCCGCAGCGCAGCGCGCCGTCGGCGGTGATCTCGTGGCACTTGGTGTTGTCGTAGAACGACCGGCCGGCCAGGTGGGCGAAGCTCGCCCCGGCGCACGGCGCGTTGGCCAGGTCCAGGTCGACCGTCACCGGGCTGCCCTGGTTGGTCGTGATGGTCATCGGGCGGGTGCCGGCGGTGGGCAGCCCCGTGGTCGCCGGCTTGCCGACGTCCTTGAGGTTGCTGTTGCCCGCCGCGTCCTGAGGTGTCCAGGCGCAGATCTCGGGGGCTGCGGCTGGCGCCGGCTCGCGGTCGAACCCGCCGAGCGCCCAGACCGAGCCGAGTACGATCAGCGCCAGCGCGAGAGCCGCGCCGACCCCGGCCTGGATCTGTCGCCGACGACGGGCGGAGGCGGCTCGCCGAGCCATCTGCCGGTCGAGCTTGGCACGCGCCAACTTGCGCTGCCGGTCCCTGCTGGAAGCCACCCGCGCTCCTTTTCCCTCTACCCTGGTCGTGGCGGACGGCCACGTTCTCGCCGTCGGGGCGTCAAGTGCGCCACGCCACACGCCCGCCAGAGTGTACGGCTATCGGCTGAGAATGTGGTGTACGAGGTGGCCGCTATGTGAATCTGTGCCTGCGGACCGTCCACCGCCGCCGTTCCGGACCGTTCTATCGGATTTATCCCCCACGCCGACCGAGCCGGCCGGCCTCGTCTATGCCGTACGGCGCCCGGTGTCCGGGTCCGGCGGCATCTCGATCGCCCACCTGCCACGCTCGCGGACCGTGTGCGGCGCGGCGTGCGACCGGCCGGGCGGATAGGCTGCGGGGGACGCCAACGTCGACGGGAGGGGAGCGGACGTGTTCGTCGCCGGGTTTCCCGCGGACGCCTTCGGCACCAACTGCTACGTGGTCGCGACCGCGCCGGGAGAGCAGTGTGTCGTGGTCGACCCGGGAATCGGAGTGGTCGACCGCCTCGACGAGCTTCTCGCCGAGCACCGGTTGCAGCCGGCCGCCGTCCTGCTGACCCACGGTCATCTCGACCACGTCTTCTCCGTCGCGCCGGTCTGCGGTGCCCGCGGGATCACCGCGTACGTGCACCCGGCCGACCTGGAACTGCTGGCCGACCCGAGCAAGGGCATCTCCCTCGACCTGGAACAGCTCCTCGGCGGTCGGCTGCCGTACACCGAGCCGGAGGACGTGGCCGAGCTGACCGACGGGGCGAACATGAACCTCGCCGGGCTGGAGATCACCGTCGACCACGCGCCGGGCCATACCGGCGGGTCGGTGATGTTCCGGTTGCCGGGGGCCGGCTCGGAGTGGGACGCGGATCAGATCTGCCTCTCCGGGGACGTCCTGTTCGCCGGTTCGATCGGTCGCACCGACCTGCCGGGCGGCAGCATGCCGGCCATGCTGACCAGCCTGCGGGACAAGGTCCTCCCGCTTGCCGACGACACCGTCGTCCTGCCCGGCCACGGACCCCGGACCACCATCGGCCGCGAACGCGCGAGCAATCCGTACCTGCGTCAGGTCGCCTCGCCCGACGAAGCGCGACCGGCCGGTTCCCGCCGAGGCTGGTAAGTCCGCGCCTCGCGTCACCCAGATCCCGCCCGCGTGCCCCGCGGGAGTTCAAGGAGCGTCATGAGCAAGCCCACGCCCATCTCCGGCTTTCCCGAGTGGGCCCCGCCGCAGCGGATGATCGAGCAGTACGTGATCGCCCGGATCCAGCGGACCTTCGAGCTGTACGGCTTCGCCCCGCTGGAGACCCGGTCGGTCGAGCCACTGGACCAGTTGCTGCGCAAGGGGGAGACCTCCAAGGAGGTCTACCTGCTGCGCCGCTTGCAGGAGGATCCGGGTGGATCGGCCGGTGACGACGCCCTGGGCCTGCACTTCGACCTGACCGTGCCGTTCGCCCGGTACGTGTTGGAGAACGCCGGCAAGTTGCAGTTCCCGTTCCGGCGCTACCAGATCCAGAAGGTGTGGCGGGGCGAACGCCCGCAGGAGGGGCGCTACCGGGAGTTCGTCCAGGCCGACATCGACATCGTCGACCGGGACACCCTGCCGGCGCACTACGAGGCCGAGCTGCCGCTGGTCATCGGCGACGCCCTCGGCGGCCTGCCGATCCCGCCGATCGTGATCCAGGTGAACAACCGCAAGATCAGCGAGGGTTTCTACCGTGGCATCGGGCTGACCGACCCGGACGCCGCGCTCCGCGCGGTGGACAAGCTCGACAAGATCGGGCCGGAGAAGGTGGCGGCGCTGCTGGTCGAGACCGCGGGGGCGACCGAATCGCAGGCCAAGGCGTGCCTGGCCCTGGCCGAGATCAGCGCGCCGGACGCCTCGTTCGCCGACTCGGTCCGGGCCCTCGGGGTGGAGCACCCGCTGCTCGACGAGGGTCTGGCCGAGTTGGTCACGGTGGTGGAGACGGCGGCCGCGCACTCGCCCGGCCTCTGCGTCGCCGACCTGCGCATCGCGCGCGGCCTGGACTACTACACCGGTACGGTCTACGAAACCCAGATGCGGGGCTACGAGCGGTTCGGCTCGATCTGCTCCGGTGGCCGCTACGACAACCTGGCCACCGCCGGCTCCACCACCTTCCCCGGTGTGGGCATCTCGATCGGCGTGACCCGGCTGCTCGGCCTGCTCTTCGGCGCCGGTGAGCTGACCGTGTCCCGCTCGGTGCCGACCTGCGTGCTGGTGGCGCTCGGCGCCGAGGAGGACCGTCCGGCCAGTGACCGGATCGCGGCGGCACTGCGTCGGCGCGGCATCGCCACCGAGGTCTCGCCGTCCGCGGCGAAGTACGGCAAGCAGATCCGGCACGCCGAGCGGCGCGGGATCCCGTACGTGTGGTTCCCGGGTGCGGACGGGGCGGTGGACGAGGTGAAGGACATCCGCTCCGGCGAGCAGGTGCCGGCCACGGCGGACGACTGGACGCCGCCGGTCGAGGACCTGCGTCCCCTGGTCAGCTGATCACCGGATTGGCTCGCGGGCGGCCCGAGGTCGGCTCGCGCGACCCGGCTGAGCGGGCGGACTGGCGCTGCGCTCCGGCTTGACCTACGGTAGCGTAACTTACGCCACCGTAGGGAGAGCCTGTGACTGCCGCCATCACCCGTCCGCTCAGCCAGACCGCGCTGCTGACCGAGTTGGACTCCGTCGTCGCCCAGAACCTCGACCGGCACCTCGCGGTCGCCAAGGAGTGGTTCCCGCACGAGTACGTGCCGTGGAGCGACGGGCGTACGTTCGACGGCTTGCTCGGTGGTGAGGCTTGGTCCCCGGAGGACTTCGAGCTTCCCGAGGTGGCCCGGACCGCGCTGGTGGTCAACCTGCTCACCGAGGACAACCTGCCCTCGTACCACCACGAGATCGCGACGCTGTTCGGTCGCGATGGCGCCTGGGGGACCTGGGTGCACCGGTGGACCGCCGAGGAGGGGCGCCACGGTGTGGCGATCCGCGACTACCTGACCGTCACCCGGGCGGTCGACCCGGTGGCGCTGGAGCGGGCCCGGATGGTCCACATGTCCACCGGGTACACCAACGTCCACTCCAACGAGGTGCTGCACTCGCTGGCGTACGTGTCGTTCCAGGAACTCGCCACCCGCATCTCGCACCGCAACACCGGCCGGGTCACCGGCGACCCGCTCTGCGAGCAGTTGCTCGCCCGGGTCGCGGCCGACGAGAACCTGCACATGATCTTCTACCGCAACCTGCTCAACGCCGCGTTCGAGCTGTCGCCGAGCCAGGCGATGCGGGCGGTGGCGGACGTCGCGGCCGACTTCGCGATGCCGGGCAACGGCATCGAAGGCTTCGCCCGCAAGTCGGTGGCGATCGCCCTGGCCGGCATCTACGACCTGCGTCAGCACCGCGACGAGGTGCTGGTGCCGGTGCTGCGCCAGTGGGACGTCTGGAACCGTACCGGCCTGGACGCCGACGGCGAGGCTGCCCGCGAGCAGCTCGGCGCGCAACTGGAGGAGCTGGACAAGGCGGCGTCCCGGTTCGAGGAGAAGCGCGACGCCCGAGCCGCCCGCCTCGCCGCCCGCTGACCGCTGACCCGCGAAAGGCCCCTCTCCGGCGCGGAGAGGGGCCCTTTCGCGGGACTACTCGGTACGCAGCCCGTCCGGGCGCATCAGCCGCCACAGCGCCGGCAGGCTGAGTACGGTCACCAGCAGCACCACCCCGGCGGCCACGCCGGAGAGCTGGGCCAGGATCATCCAGTTCACCCGTGCGGTTCCCTGCACCACCCGTTGCAGCGCCGCACCGAGGGCGGTGCCGAGCAGACTGGCCAGGGCCAGTCCGAGCGTCACCGGCACGGCGGTCTGGAACAGCACCGACCAGGTCATCGTGCTGCGCCGGGTGCCGAACGCGACCAGCACGGCGAGCAGCCGGCGCCGTTCCCGCAACTGCTCCAGCGTGGTGACCAGCAGACTCGCGCCGAGCAGCAGCATGACCGCCACCACCCCGATGGACAGCCCTCGGCGGATGTCGCGGAACGTGGTGTCCTCGGTCGAGGATCGCAGTGGCCAGATGTCGATCAGCGGACTGATGCCCGCCGCGGTGTTGCGTACGCGCTCGACCGCGTCGGGCGCCGCCGGGTCCAGCCCGACGTAGACGAGCATGCTCTGGTTCGGAATGGCGGCCATGTCCACCGCCCCGGTGGTAGCCAGCAGTCCGGCGTGCAGGTCGCCGTCCGGCGTGGGTCGGGGCGACACCGTCCGGAAGGCGGGCACGGTCCACGGTAGGCCGGGGCTGCTTCCGTCGTACGGCGAACCGACCTCGACCCGTTGTCCGGGGGTGGGCAGCGGGCCGGACAGCCGGTCGGGGATGTCGACGGCGAAGGTGTCCCCGTCGGCGCAGTTGCCCAGGACGGCCAGTTCCGCCAGGGCGGCGCAGTCGCCGACGAACAGCGGCCATCTCTGGCGCTCCTCGTCCGGACCCGGCGGCCCGTCGGTCAGCGCGATACCGGTCCGCTCGAAGTGAGACACCGACCGGACGCCGGTGGTGGCGGCCAGCCGTTCGGAGATGGTCGCGGCGCTGGCGCCGTCGGTGCCGTCCAGGGGGATGGTGGCGGTCATGGTGGCGCGGTCGGGATCCGCACCGGTCCGGATTTGGTAGTCGGGTGAGATGCCGGAGAAGAGCATCTGCAGCGCGATCCCACCGGCGACCGCGACCGCGACCCCGTTGACCATCCGCGCGGAGGCGGCGCTGTCGAGCTGCAACCGCCGGGTGGCCAACTGCCAGGAGACGCTGCCACCGCGCAGCCGGCCCACGACCGCCTCGACCAGCCAGGGCAGCACCGCGGTCACCCCGACGAGTAGCAGCACCACGCCGACGGTGATCTGTGCCTGGTTGGCCGGCTCCCCGGTCTTGCTGACCCGTCCGAAAAGAGGGAGGAGCAGTGCCGCGCCGGCGATCGGCATGATCAGTCGCCACCAGAGCCGCCGTCGGGTGCCGGCGGCGCGGCGGACCACGCCGAGCGGTTCGATCACCACCCGGCGCAGGGCGAGCAGCGCCACCGCCACCGCCGTGACCGGCACACCGAGCAGGATCAGTACGGCCAGCGCCGGGTCCGGTCGGATGTCGCCGGGGAAGACGCTGATCTCGCGCAGCGAGACGAAGCTGACGAACTGCCGCCCGACGAGGAAGAACAGCGCTCCGGCGGCCAACCCGAGCAGGGCGCTGACCAGCGACTCCCCGGCCGCGATCCGGATTGCCATCCGCCGGTCGGCGCCGACCAGCCGCAGCGCCGCCAGCCGGCGGTCCCGGTGTTCGCCGCCGAAGCGTACGGCGGTGCCGATGAACACGGCGATCGGCAGCAGCAGCACCACCAGGATGATCGCCACCAGCAGCAGCAGTACCGGGTCGAGACCATCGTTGGTGCTCGGCTCACCGAAGTGGTCGATCCGCGCGACCGGGGACTGGTCCGGTGCGAGCCGGTCACTGCCGAGGTAGAAGGCGTATTCGCTGGGGCCGGTCAGGCCCGGGTCGCCGATGGTGCCGACAATTCGGTAGTCGAGCCGGGGCCGGAGCAGGGCACCCTCGGGCGCGGCGAGCAGGTCGGCCAGGGCGGGCGAGACGACGATCTCACCCGGTCCGGGCAGCCGGTCCACGCCGGGCGGCACCGGGGCGTCCGGGCCCTCCGGTCGCAGCACCCGGCCACGGACGAAGTGCTCGCCGAAGGTGGTGTCGAACCGGCCGACCAGCATGGTGTCGGCGGCGGCGGTGGTCAGCTCCTCCCCGTACGACTGGTCCTCGCGGGCTTCGCCGCGCGCGGACCGTTCGTCGAGCATGTTCGGGATGGAGACGGCGACCAGCAGCAGCGCCACGCCCATGCCGACGCCGACGGCGGCCAGCAGGGTCCGCAGCATCCCCTCCCGGCCACCGGCGAACACCATCCGGGCACCGAGCAGCAGGTCGTCGCGCCAGCGGCCGGGGCCGGACCCGCGCTTGCGGCTCACGGCGTCACCAGCTCCAGGTCGCGGGCACGGCCGTCGCGGACGACCACCTCACGATCGGAGTACGCGGCCACCCGCGGCTCGTGGGTGACCAGCACCACCGCCGAGCCGCTCTGCTTGGCGGCCTCGGTGAACAGCCGCATCACCCGTTCTCCGTTGAGCGAGTCCAGCGCCCCGGTCGGCTCGTCGGCGAAGATCACCCGAGGCGTGGTGACCAGTGCCCGGCCCACCGCCACCCGCTGGCCCTGCCCGCCGGAGACCTCGCCCGGCCGCTTGCCGGCCACGTCGGCCACCTCGAGCCGGTCCAGCCACTCGGATGCCCGCCGTTCGGCCTCCCGGCGGCGGACCCCGTCCAGCCGCAGCGGCAGGGCCACGTTCTCCAGGCAGGTCAACTCGGGTACGAGCTGACCGAACTGGAAGACGAAGCCGAACTCGCCGCGGCGCAGCGCACTGCGCTCGCTGTCGGACATCGCGGACAGCTCCCGGTCCCGGTAGCGGACCTGGCCGGAGTCGGGTGTGACGATGCCGGCCAGGCAGTGCAGCAGGGTGGACTTGCCGGAGCCCGAGGCACCCATCACGGCCACCACCTCGCCGGCCCGTACGGTGATCGACGCGCCGTCCAGTGCGGGGGTCGACCCGTAGCGCTTGTGCAGGTCGAGCCCGCACAGCAGGGGCTCGCCGGGGCCGGGCGTCATTTGCGCACCGTCGCGGCGAGCTGGTCGAGCCGGGCGGTGGTCAGTTCCAGCCAGCGCAGGTCGGCTTCCAGGTGGAACAGGGCGTGGTCGCAGATGAGCTGGTCGGCCAGGTCGCCGTTGAGCTTGCGTACGGTCAGTTCGCGCATCAGGCGCAGGTGTTCGGCCCGCTGTACGTCGAGGATCTCGGCCGCGTTCCGCTCGGTGAGCAGCGCGAGCAGCACCTTGGTGTAGAGCGTGCTCTGCAGGTAGAGGTCGGGTTTCTCCGGGTTGGCCAGCCAGGTCTGTACGTCGCTGACGCCGGCTGTGGTGACCGCGTACCGCTTGCGCTCGGGGCCCTCGCCCGGCTCGACGCCGTCGACCTCGACCAGGCCGCTCTTCAGCAGCCGGGCCAGGGTCGAGTAGACCTGCCCGTAGTGCAGGGGTCGGCCGTGTCCGAAGCGTTCGTCGTAGGCCCGCTTGAGGTCGTAACCGTGGCGGGGGCGGGACTCCAGGAGTCCGAGAAAGGTCTGCCCGATTGACATGCGGAGCACTCTACATGAGGGTGTATACCCGTGATGTATAGCCCCTGACCAGGGGCGTGGCGGACCCTCACCGGCTGCCCTGGGTGGCTGTGAGGGGCCGTTAACATTTACGACATCGATGTACTCAGATACTTGAAATCCCTGGTCCCTACGGTGGCGGGCACTCTGACATCGACTCGAGGGAGCCCTGGATGGCACGAGGTTTGCGCAACCGGCTAGTCGTTCTCTGTATATTGTCGACATTTTTGCTCACCTCGGGCTGCGTCGAGGATCCTGGCAGCTCGGCCGGTGGATCAGACACGATCAAGGTCGGCATCCTGCACTCGCTCAGCGGCACGATGGCGATCAGCGAGGTCACCGTCCGGGATGCCGAACTGCTCGCCATCGAGGAGATCAACGCCGCGGGCGGCGTACTCGGCAAGAAGATCGAGCCGGTGGTCGAGGACGGTGCGTCGGACTGGCCCACCTTCGCCGAGAAGGCACAGAAGCTGATCTCGCAGGACAAGGTCGCCACCGTCTTCGGCGGCTGGACCTCGGCCAGCCGCAAGGCGATGCTGCCGGTCTTCGAGCGCAACAAGGCGCTGCTCTGGTACCCGGTCCAGTACGAGGGGCTGGAGAGCTCGCCGTACATCTTCTACACCGGGGCCACCACCAACCAGCAGATCGTGCCCGGCCTGGACTACCTCGCCGAACAGGGCAAGAAGAAGATCTTCCTGGTCGGCAGCGACTACGTCTTCCCGCGTACCGCCAACAAGATCATCAAGGCGTACGCGGCCGCGAACGGGATGCAGGTCCTCGGCGAGGAGTACACGCCACTGGGCCACACCGAGTACAGCACCGTGGTCAACAAGCTCCAGCAGGCCAAGCCCGACGCCGTCTTCAACACCCTCAACGGGGACAGCAACGTCGCCTTCTTCAAGCAGCTACGCAGCGCCGGCATCACCGCGCAGACCATGCCCACGGTGTCGGTCAGCGTCGCCGAGGAGGAGGTAGTCGGCATCGGCGCGGACAACGTCGCCGGACACCTGGTCGCCTGGAACTACTACCAGACCACCACCGGCGCCCGTAACGACACCTTCGTCAAGGCGTTCAAGGCCAAGTACGGCGCCGCGAAGGTCACCTCCGACCCGATGGAGGCCGGCTACAACGCCGTCCACCTCTGGGCCGAGGCGGTCAAGAAGGCCGGCAGCGTCGACGTCGCGGCGGTCAAGGCGGCGGCCGGCGGCATCACCCTCGACGCCCCCGAGGGCACCGTCACCATCGACGGCGAGAACCAGCACGTCTTCAAGACCGCCAGGATCGGCCTGGTGCAGCCGGACGGGCAGATCAAGGAGGTCTGGAACTCCGGCAAGCCGATCAAGCCCGACCCGTACCTCAAGGGCTACCCCTGGGCGAGCGGACTGTCCTGACCGGCGGCAACGGGAGGAGGAGTCACCGGTGGCGACACTCAACCAACTGGTCATCGGCGCGAGCATCGGCGCGGTCCTGCTGCTGATCGCACTCGGCCTGACCTTCACGTTCGGCCAGATGGGCGTCATCAACATGGCGCACGGCGAGTTCATCATGGCCGGCGCGTACACCGCGTACCTGCTGCAGCCGGTGTTCGGGGCGCAGGCGGTCCCAGCCGCCATCCCGGTCGCGTTCGCCGTCGGCGGCGTACTCGGGCTGATCCTCGAACGGCTCGCGATCCGGCACTTCTACGGCCGACCGCTGGACACCCTGCTGCTCACCTGGGGCGTCAGCCTGGTCCTGCAACAGGTGGCCCGGGACATCTTCGGCGCCCCCAACGTCCAGGTACGCGCACCCGGCTGGCTCACCGGCGGCCTGGACCTCGGCGGCGTACGGCTGCCGTACAACCGGATCTTCATCATGCTGCTCGCCGCCGCGTGCGTGTTCGGCATCTGGGCCTACCTGAGCAAGCTGCGCCACGGCCGGCGGATGCGCGCGGTGATGCAGAACCGACAGCTCGCCGCGGTCAGCGGCGTCGCCACCGGACGGGTCGACCAGCTCACCTTCTTCATCGGCTCGGGCCTGGCCGGAGTCGCCGGGGTGGCGCTGACCCTGATCGGGCCGGTCGGACCGACCCTGGGCACCAACTACATCGTCGACGCGTTCCTGGTCGTGGTGGCCGGCGGACTCGGGCAACTGCGCGGGGCGGTGATCGCCGCGTTCGCGCTCGGCATCCTGAACAGCTTCGTCGAGTTCTGGGTCGACAACGGCGCCAGCTTCGCCAAGGTGGTGCTGTTCGCCGTGATCATCGCCTTCCTCCAGTTCCGGCCGCAGGGCATGTTCGTGGTCCGGACCAGGGGGCTGGCATGACCGCCCCGCAGGTCGCCGCCACCGGTAGGTGGCGGGGGCGGGTCGCCGGGCCGGTGCTCTTCCTCGTGGTGGCCCTGCTGTTCCTGGCCGCGCCGAACCTGCTCTCGCCGTTCCGGCTGGACCTGCTCGGCAAGTACCTCTGCTTCGCCATCGTCGCCGTCGGCATCGCCCTGGCCTGGGGGCGCGGCGGCATGCTCACCCTAGGTCAGGGCGTGTTCTTCGGCCTCGGCGGCTACGCCATGGGCATGCACCTCAAACTCCGCGAAGCCGGGCCGGGCGGGCTGCCCGACTTCATGGTCTGGAGCGGGGTGGAGAGCCTGCCGGCGATCTGGCGTCCGTTCGCCAACCCGGTCTTCGCCCTTGCCATGGCGGTGCTGCTGCCGGTCACCGTGGCGGTCCTGCTCGGCCTGCTGGTCTTCCGCCAGCGGGTACGGGGCGCCTACTTCGCCGTACTGTCCCAGGCACTCGCGGCGGCGTTCGTCATCCTGCTCGTCGGTCAGCAGGGCCTGACCGGCGGCACCAACGGGCTGACCAACTTCCAGTTCTTCTTCGGCCTCGACCTCTACGACCCGGCCGACAAACGCCTGCTCTACCTGGTGGTGGTGCTGGCGCTCGGTGCGACGTTCCTGATCGCCTGGCAGCTCGGCCACAGCCGGTTCGGCAAGCTCCTGGTCGCGATCCGCGACGGCGAGGACCGGGTACGTTTCCTCGGCTACGACCCGGCCGTGGTCAAGACCATCACGTTCGCCATCTCGGCCGGCATGGCCGGACTCGCCGGTGCCCTGTTCGTGCCGATGGTCGGCCTGCTCAGCCCGGCCAACCTGGGCATCGTCGCCTCCCTCGAACTCCTCGTCGGGGTGGCCATCGGCGGTCGCTACTCGCTGGCCGGTGCGGTCGGCGGCGCGCTGCTGGTCAACTACGCCAA
Source organism: Micromonospora sp. NPDC049523 (assembly GCF_040676775.1). NCBI lineage: Bacteria > Bacillati > Actinomycetota > Actinomycetes > Micromonosporales > Micromonosporaceae > Micromonospora > Micromonospora sp. NPDC049523. The sequence continues at coordinate 171,073 of NZ_JBFAPP010000012.1, forward strand.
GACGGTCTTCAGCGAGGAGTCCGCCGACAACTGGATCTACCTGCAGGGCGCCATGTTCATCGCGGTGATGATCTGGGCACCGCGCGGACTCGCCGGACTGCTCGCCGACGGGCGGGCGTTGGTGCGCCGACGCAGGCGTACCCGATCGCCGGTCACGTCCGACCAGCCGGCGGGGGCGGCGGACCCGCCGGTGGCGACCACGCCGGCCGCCTCGGCGCCCGAGCCGAGCGAGGTGGCGAGATGACCGAACTGCTCCGGGTACGCGGACTGAACGTCACCTTCTCCGGCTTCCGGGCCATCACCGATCTCGACTTCACCGTCTCCGCCGGTGAACTGCGTTTCCTGATCGGGCCGAACGGCGCCGGCAAGACCACCCTGATCGACGTGATCACCGGGCTGACCAAGCCGGCGTCCGGCTCGGTCACCTTCGACGGCACCGAACTGGTCGGCCGGCGCGAGCACCGGATCGTCCGGCTCGGCGTCGGGCGCACCTTCCAGACCTCGGTGGTCTTCGAGGAACTGTCCGTGCTGGAGAACCTCGACCTCGCGGCCAGCTTCCGGCGCCCGCTCGGCGCCCTGCTGCGGCGTCGCCGAGACACCTCCGACGAGGTCGCCGAGGCACTTGCGACGACCGGGCTGACCGCGCTCGCGGACCGCCCGGCCGGGGTGCTCTCGCACGGCCAGCGGCAGTGGCTGGAGATCGGCATGCTGGTCGTCCAACGGCCCAGCCTGCTGCTGCTGGACGAGCCGGTGGCCGGGATGAGCCGGCCGGAACGGGAACGCACCGGCGAACTGCTCCAGGAGGTTGCCCGGGAACACACCGTGATCGTGATCGAGCACGACATGGAGTTCCTGCGCCGGTTCGCCAGCACGGTCAGCGTGCTGCACGAGGGCCGGCTGCTCTGCGAGGGCACGGTGGCACAGGTGCAGGCCGACCCCCGGGTGCAGGAGGTTTACCTCGGCCGGACCCGCAAGGAGAGCACCGAGCTGATCAAGGAGGCGGGTTAGTTGCTGCGGGTGTCGGGACTGGACGTCGCGTACGGGCGGGCGCAGGCCCTGTTCGGGGTGGACCTGTGGGCGCCCGGCGGCTCACTGGTCTGCGTGATGGGACGCAACGGGGTCGGCAAGACCACCCTGCTCAAGGCGATCATGGGGGTGTTGCCGGCGAAGAAGGGCAAGATCGAGTTCGGTGACCGGGACATCACCCGGCTCAAGACCCACGAGCGGGTACGCCTCGGCCTCGGTTACGTGCCGCAGGGGCACGAGACCTTCCCCCAGCTCACCGTCTGGGAAAACCTCCAGGTGGCGCTGGAGGCGTCGCCCGGCGGCGGCGACAAGAGCGCGGTGGACGAGGCACTGGACCTCTTCCCGGCCCTGCCACCGCTGCTGCGCCGCCGGGCCGGTTTCCTCTCCGGCGGCCAGCAACAGCAACTCGCCATCGCGCGGGCCCTGGTCACCCGCCCGAAGATGCTGCTGCTCGACGAGCCGACCGAGGGCATCCAACCGTCGATCATCCTGGAGATCGAGGCCGCGATCGAGCGGCTGCACAGCGAGTTGGGGCTGGCGATCCTGCTGGTCGAGCAGTACCTCGAACTGGCACTGCGGATCGCCGACCGGTTCGTCATCCTCGACGCGGGCGAGGTGGCCCGCGCAGGCGAGCGCGCCGACCTCCAGGACGAGTCGGTGCACCGCCTGCTCGCCGTCTGACCCGGACGGGGCGGCCACCCGTACGGTCGGCCGCCCCGGACCGGGGGATCTGCTACCAGCCGAAGCCGGCGGCGTACGTGACACTGGCCAGCACCTGCTGACCGGTGGCGTTCGGGTGGAAGTAGTCCCAGCCCGAGAGTTGGTTCAACGCGAACGGATAGTTGAAGACCGCGTTGTTGTCGAACTTGCAGTTGGCGCCGTACGCGGCACACGCCGAGGCGAGCTGGGTGTTGTAGTCGACGACGCGCTGACGTACCCGGTTGCGCCGGTCGACGTCGGCCTGCGCGTTCGAGGTCGGGTTCGCCAGCATCGACTGGCAGATGCCGAACAGCGACCAGGCCGTACGGGCACTGCCACTGCCCCGGCCCACCGACCAGAGCCGCTGGATGTCCGGCACGCTGATCACGTACACCTGGGCGCCGGGCAGGCCGGACTTCAGCCGGTTGAGCCCGGCGTCGACGTTCGCCCGGAAGGTTCCGACCGTCGTCATGCTCGACTCCGAACCGGTGCAGGCGTCGTTGGCGCCGATCAGCACGGTGACGTACTGGACACCACGGGATACCGCGCTGTTCGCCTGACCGAGCAGGTCCGCCGAGTCGGCCCCGGTCTGGGCGTCGTTGTAGTTGCGACCGTTGATGGCCGGGTTCACGGCCCGGATACGCAGGTAGTGCGGGTTCACCGACGAGTTGTCGCCGGTGCTGAACGAGCGCGAGGTGCAGTCGACGTACCAGCCGCAGGCGTTGAAGCCACGGGTGATCGAGTCGCCCAGGCTGGACATCGAAGCGGGCGGGGGACCGGGGGCTGCGGCGGCGGGGACGGCGCCGACGACAACCGAACCGATCAGTACGGCGAGAGCGGTGAACAGGGGCAGGGTGCGCCGGGATAGGGACATGGGGGCCTCCGGATCACGGGTGCCTGGCGGTGGTGGTTCTGGGTGCCGGGAATCATATAGACGCGCATCGCTGCACACAATGTGTCGGCGACACCCTCGGCACCCTGGTGAAGTGGTGATCCAGCCCCTCGGCCAGCGGCGACGCGGCGGGTTCACCCCACCGGGTTTGGTTCGCTGTAGCGGGCCGGGCTCACTCCACCGGGCTGGGTTCGGCGGCCGTGTCGGTGCCGGCGGCCGGCAGCGCGGACGGGGCCAGCCGGGCGCTGATCGCCACCACCATCGGCCAGATCGACTCGGCACCGGCGGCAAACCGCTCGGTCAGGCCGATCCACGGGCCGCGGCTGAACATCTCGACGCCGAACCAGGCGCAGAGCCCGATCGGGACCAGGCTGGCGATGATCGCTGCGGGTCGGCGTACCGCCCAGGGGCGGGGTACGCCGGGGTCGGCCCAGGTCGGCCAGAACCTGTCCCGCAGCGCCACCGTCGAGGCCAGCGGCCAGAGGGCGAGCGCGACGAAGGCGGTCCCGGCGACGAACGCGTGCTCGTCCGAACCACCGTTCTCCGGCTGCGGGAAGAGCGCCACCAGGCCGGTCGCGATCCCGCCGAGGGCGAGCAGGGCCCGGCCCAGCACCCCGGCCAGCACCAGCCCGATCGCGGTGACCAGGTAGCAGGCCCCGGCGGCGGCCAGGCCGAGCTGCATGATCCACGGGTCGGTCGCACCGGGCCCGGCCAGCACGCTGATGGTGTCGAAGATCGGGTCGTAATGATCGGGTTGGCGAGCCGCCCCGGCGGTCCAGCCGCCGATCAGGAAGAACGGTGCACCGATGGCGGAGAGTAGGGCCCACCACGGCACGGGTCGCATTCGGTCACCGTACTGCGGAGCATCGGTGCAGGTCCGGCGATTGCGGACGGTCGTTGAGCCCCGGTGAGCGGCACTGTCAGTGACGCGCGCCCAACTCCAAGGCGGCCACTCCCGCGATCACCAACACCAGCCCACCGACCTGGATCCAGGTGAGGCTGTCACCCAGGAACGCGGCACCGATCACCGCCACCAGGGCCACCCCGATGGCCGACCAGACCCCGTACGCGACACCGACCGGCATGCCCCGCTTCAGCACCTCGGCGAGCAGTACGAAGGCGATGACATAACCGATCACGACGATCACCGACGGGACCAGCTTCGAGAACCCCTCGGAGATCCGTAGCGCGATGGTCGCGCTCACCTCACTGAGGATCGCCGCACCCAACAAGATCCACACCATTCGCGTTCCTCCCTCCGGATCGGAGTTACTCTCTCGTACCCGAACTGTCGGGCCGAGTTGGGGTGTCCTGGGGTGCGGCGGTCGTGACAAGTCGGTAGCGCGGAACCCAGTCTGCTCCGGCGACGTCCAACAGTTGTCCGTTCGGCTGTTTTGTCGTTCGGCCGTCCTGCGGACAAGGGAAGTTTGTCTGGTGTTAACCGGACCAAACTGTTCGGGCGATCTCGGTACGGGAAGGATTGGCGACAACATCGTGGTTCATCGATACGTGTATCTCGCGATGCTGTTGCTGGAAGGTTCCCGGCTTGGAGGCGACTTTGAAGCAGATCTGGTCCAGTAGGCTCCCAAACGTACGACGATCGGTGGGCATTGTGGTTGCGGCGGTAATTGTTGCTACCGTCACGCTCCAGCCGGTCGGACCCGCGCGCGCCACCTACTACTCGGGTGGAATGTGGAGTGCGCACTTCCCCATCCGGTCGTACAGCTACAACAGCACCTGGCAGGTGCCGCTCGACCGGGCGCTGACCAACTGGTACAACACTCCGACGGCGGCCTGGATCGAGAAGTCGGCGTCGGCGCCGTCCTGGTTGGAAGCCTCGTCTTTCCCCGACACGTGGTTCGGACTCTATACCCCCTACGGGTCGGGGTCCGGGAGGTATTTCCGGATCCAGATGAACTCCCGTACGCTGAGTGCGAGTTCCGGCGGCAATTTTGCCAACTGGGTGACCAGCAGCTTCACGCACGAACTCGGGCACGCTTTGAGTCTGAATGACAATCCTCCGGTGGCCGCCAGTGCGTCCCTCATGCGGCACGACCGTAATCGGGCGACGTTGACTACTCCCCAGCAGTACGACATCAACGACGTGAACAACTTCTACAGCTCTCGCTAGCTTGAATAACTATGGATCGGAGTCAAGTTGTCAAGAGCACGGGGTTTGCTGACAGCCGTGGTAGCTGCGGTGGCGATGCTCGGGGTGTCCGGCTGCGCGGCGGATGCTCCGACCGGCGATACCGGCCCGACCGGCTCGGTTGTCGACTACCACCCGGACTACCCGTCGTACGAGAATCTCGCCAGCCTCTACGAGCAGGCCGATGTCGTCATCGAAGCCACGATCGAACCGGGGACCAAGGTGCAGAACCTCACCCCCTCCAAGGTTTCCGAGAGTGATCCCCAGCTGAATCCGAACGCGGGGATGCCCAGCGGCCAGCAGCAGGCGAGCGAAGCCCTGGTGGTGACCGTTTTCCAGGCCAAGGCCAACCGGGTCTTCAAGGGCGACGTCAAGCCCGGCGCTCTCGTCCCGGTCAAGCAACTCGGCGGTGACTACCAGGGTGTGACCTACCGCGAGACAGACGCGGTGGCGCTTCGCAGCGGCACCGGCTATATCCTGTTCCTCGCGCTCTTCCCCGACTCACCGGCCTCGCTGCTCAACCCTGACCAGGCCCAGTACCCACTCGACGCGGCGGGCAAGCCCGGTCCGGTCAGCGCGGAGGCAGTGACCTTCACGGTCGCGGATCTTGAGCGACTCTCCGCCGGCCGGTAGCTCTCGACGTGGGCTCGGCCCCGGACACGAGAGCCGGGCGCCGAGCCCACCCGGCGGTCTACGCCTACCGACGTACGGAAGCCGCGGTATCGGGCGCGGACAACTCGCCGCGCATAACCTCTCGGACCATGGCGAGATCGGTGCCGGTGGCGGTGACCAGCACCGCCGGTCCGCCGACCAGCGGCATCCGAGCGGCGTACGCCCCCAGCGGCGCCGCCTCCGGCAGCCCCGTCTCGGTCCAGGTCGGGTCGACCCGAAGCAGTGTTCCGGTGACCCGTGCACCGCCGAGCCCGGCCGGACCCGCCCAGCCCGGAGCCCTCGGCCCCACCGCCAGTTCGTTGCGCAGCAGCGTACGGCCGGCGTAGCGCACGGTGGTGCTGATCCGTACGTCACCGACCTGCTCGCCGTGCCGCCCGCAGACCAACTCCTCCCGCCAGACCAGGGCCGCGCCCTCCGCCAGCTCCAACACCGAGCGGGAAAGGTGATCACAGCGGGCGGCACCGATCAGCGGCTCGGGCAGCCACCGCAGCCGCCCGCCCGCGCCGATCCGCGCCACCACCTCCAGCCGGGACTGCCCACCGCCCGCCCCCGGCAGCGCCAACGACGCCGCCACGGTCCGTACGCACAGCAGCGCCCCGGCACCCACCTCGATCTCGATCCGCAGCCGGTCCCCGCCGAGCGGCCCGGCCGCACCCCCGACCAGGTGCACCTGCACCTCGCCGGGCTCACCATCCGGTCCGGTACGCCGCAGCAGCAGCGGAGCCTCCCCGCGCAGCTCGGTCAGCCTCGTTCCCCGAGAGCCGTCCGCCACCGCCACGATCCGGGCAACCGCCCGCATCAGTACGAGGCCGGTGACCGTACGACCCCGGTCCGGTCCGCGACGAGGGCGCGTACCCAGTCGGCGACTGGTGTTGCCGCCCTGTCCTGCACCAGGGAGAGGAAGACGGTCGGCAGGTCGCCCCGGCGGGCCGCCGCGTCCCGGGACATCACCGACAGGTCGGCCCCGACCAGCGGCGCCAGGTCCGTTTTGTTGATCACGAGTAGGTCGGCGCCGGTGACTCCCGGCCCGCCCTTGCGCGGCACCTTGTCACCGCCGGCCACGTCGACCACGAAGATCTGCTGGTCGATCAGCCCCTTGCTGAACGTCGCGGTCAGGTTGTCGCCACCGCTCTCCACCAGCACCAGGTCCAGCGGCCCGAGCGTCGCCTCCAACTCCTCGACCGCGTCGAGGTTCGCGGAGATGTCGTCCCGGATCGCGGTGTGCGGGCAGCAGCCGGTCTCCACCGCCCGGATCCGCTCGGCCGGCAGCACGCCGTGCCGGAGCAGGAAGTCGGCGTCCTCGGTGGTGTAGATGTCGTTGGTCACCACCGCCAGCCGCAGCTCCGCCGACAGCGTCCGGCACAGCGCCGCGACCAGCGCGGTCTTGCCGGAGCCGACCGGCCCGCCGATCCCGATCCGCAACGCCCGACCCCCGTCGACCGGGGCACCGGCCAGCGCCGGATGCGGATCGACTCCCGGATCAGGATGGGTGTGCGGCGGCTCGTCCGGATCGTGCGTGTGCGGCGTACCGGCCGGGTGAGAGGTATCAGGATGCAAAGAGACGCACCTCCTGGCTCGCGTGCAGTTCGGCGCCGATCTCCAGCAGGACAGCGGAGTCGGCAGGCAGGTCGTCGACCGGATCGTCGACCCGGCCGGCCGCGTCGGCCGCCAGCCGGTCGCATTCGCCGGCCAGACCGGCAAGCAGGGCATGGACCGCGTACGGGTCAAGACCGAGCAGCCGTACGGCGGCACTGGCCGGACCACTGACCGACCCGTACGCGCTGGCCACCGCCGCCTCGGTCGGGCTCAGCCCGGCGGCAGCCGCCACCAGGCCGAGCGCCACCGGTTGGTGCAGACCGGTCGGGGACGCCCCGACCGGCACCGCCACCGGGCCGAAGATCGCCCGTCCGGCGCGTACGAGTGCCCTGCCCTGGGCCCGGGAGACGCGGCGCAGCGCGGGTGACGGCGTACGCGTGTCCAGGCCGTCGTCCAGGTCGGCGGCCGGCACCCGGCCGGCGCAGGCGCTCGCCGCGAACGCGGCGCCGACCCGGCCGGTGGTGGCGAGCCGGCCGCGCAGGAACTCGGCCAGCCCGGCCAGGTCCCGCAACCTGCCCGAGGCGACCGCCGACTCCAGCCCACCGGAGTGCGCGTGCGAGCCCGCGGGCAGCCGCCCGTCGGCCAGCACCAACAACGTGGCCAGCGAGGACATGTCTTAGAAGAGGAAGTAGCGCTGGGCCATCGGCAGCTCCGTCGCCGGTTCGGGCTCGATCACCGCGCCGTCGATGCGGACGGTGAAGGTGTCCGGCTCGACCTCGATCCGGGGCAGCGCGTCGTTGAGCGGCATGTCCGCCTTGCCGCGCGACCGGACGTCGGCCACCGGGGCGAGCCGTCGACCCAAGCCGATCCGCTCACCGAGCTTGTCCTCGATCGCGGCCGGCGCGACGAACGCCAGGCTGGTCTGGGCCGGCGCGGTGCCGTACGCGCCGAACATGGGGCGGGGCAGGACTGGTTGCGGGGTCGGGATCGAGGCGTTGGCGTCACCCATCTGCGCCCACGCGATCATGCCGCCCTTGATGACCAGGTGCGGGCGTACGCCGAAGAACACCGGATCCCAGAGCACCAGGTCGGCGAGCTTGCCCGCCTCGACCGAGCCGACCTCGGCGTCGATGCCATGGGCGATGGCCGGGCAGATCGTGTACTTGGCCACGTACCGCCGGGCACGCTGGTTGTCCGCGGCCCCGTCACCGGGCAGCGAGCCGCGCCTGGCCTTCATCACGTGCGCGGTCTGCCAGGTACGCAGGATGACCTCGCCGGCCCGGCCCATCGCCTGCGCGTCCGACCCGATCATCGAGATCGCCCCGAGGTCGTGCAACACATCCTCGGCCGCCATCGTGCTCGGCCGGATCCGGCTCTCGGCGAACGCCAGGTCCTCCGGCACGGTCGGGTTCAGGTGGTGGCACACCATCAGCATGTCGAGGTGCTCGTCGAGGGTGTTGCGCGTGTACGGCCGGGTCGGGTTCGTCGACGACGGCAGCACGTTCGGTTCGGCGGCGACGGTGATGATGTCCGGCGCGTGCCCGCCGCCCGCCCCCTCGGTGTGATAGGCATGGATCGACCTACCGCCGATCGCGCGCAGGGTGTCGGCGACGAAACCGGCCTCGTTGAGGGTGTCGGTGTGGATCGCCACCTGCACTCCGGAGGCGTCCGCGACCCGCAGGCAGGCGTCGATCGCGGCCGGGGTGGTGCCCCAGTCCTCGTGCAGCTTGAAGCCGCCCGCGCCGCCGCGCAACTGCTCCCACATCGACTCTTCGCGGACCGTGTTGCCCTTGCCGAGCAGCAGTACGTTCACCGGCCACGGGTCGATCGAGGCCAGCATCCGGGCCAGGTACCAGGCGTTCGGCGTGACCGTGGTCGCCTTGGTCCCCTCGGCCGGGCCGGTGCCACCACCCATGATCGTGGTGATCCCGCTGGCCAGCGCCGTCTCCAGGATCTGCGGACAGATCAGGTGTACGTGACTGTCGATCCCACCGGCGGTCAGGATCTTCCCGTTGCCAGAGATGATCTCCGTCCCTGGCCCGATCACCAGGTCAGGGTGCACACCGTCCATGGTGTCCGGGTTGCCGGCCTTGCCGAGCGCCACGATCCGACCGTCCCGGATCCCGACGTCCGCCTTGACGATGCCCCAGTGGTCGAGCACCACCACACCCGTGATCACCGTGTCCGGCGCACCCTCGGCCCGGGTCGCCATCGACTGTCCCATCGACTCCCGGATCACCTTGCCACCGCCGAAGACCGCTTCGTCCCCGTACCCGCAGTAGTCCCGCTCGACCTCGACCAGCAGATTCGTGTCCGCGAGCCTGATCCGGTCCCCGGCCGTAGGCCCATACAGCGCGGCATACCGCCGCCGATCCAGCGTGCTCACAGCCCACCCCCGGCGTTGCCCGTGCCGCCCTCGCCGCTGCCGCCCGCGCCTTCGTTCGCCTCGTTGATCATGAAGTTAGCGACAGTTTTCGGCCTGAAATCTGCGCTAACTTCATGATCAACGCGTTGGTCGGCGCGTTGGTCGGCGGGTTGGTCGGCGGGCTGGTCGAGGGGGCCGGCGGCGGCACCCCGTAAGCCGGGGACGGTGCGGGTGCCGGCTAGGGGGATGAGGGCTACTTCGCGGGTGATGCCGGGTTCGAAGCGGATGGCGGTGCCGGCGGGTACGGCGAGTCGGTGGCCCCAGGCGGCGGATCGGTCGAATTCCAGTGCCGGGTTCGCCTCGGCGAAGTGGTAGTGCGAACCGACCTGCACCGGCCGGTCGCCGGTGTTGCTGACCGGCAGGGTCAGCACCGGCCGACCGGCATTGATCTCTATGTCGCCCGCACCAGGAAGCACCTCGCCCGGGATCATGTGGTCCACCTTCCCAACGGAGCCGCTGCGGGCCCCTGGCCTACGAGATCGGGTCGTGTACGGTCACCAGCTTCGTACCGTCCGGGAAAGTCGCCTCGACCTGCACTTCGGGCAACATCTCGGGCACCCCTTCGAGGACGTCCTCGCGGCCGAGCACCCGCCGGCCGGCGTCCATCAGGTCGGCGACGCTGCGACCGTCGCGCGCCCCCTCCAAGAGGAACGCGGTGATCACCGCCGTCGCTTCCGGGTGGTTCAGCCGTAGCCCACGTTCTCGCCGGCGCCAGGCGACGTCAGCGGCGACGTGGATGAGCAACCGGTCCTGCTCGTGTCGGGTGAGGAACAACGCAGTACCTCCGGACAGGGGAGCGAACATTGTGGATCGTGCCAGTCGCAGGTAACGCAGGTGTTACGCCGTATGGCCGCTGCTCACGGGGCTTCGCGACCCGATCGGTCCCGGTAGCTTCGTCGATGTACGCAGCATTGCCACGTTAACGGGGGAGAGGACACGGGGGATGGGACAGCGGTCGGTTGTGGAACCAGGGCGGCCCATGCGGGGAGGCCGGCTACGGGTGGTGACCCGGACGGCCAGCCTGATCGTACTGGTGGTGGTCGGTTCGCTGCTGACCGGATGCGGGCAGGACAGCGCACCGACGCCCGATCCGACCTCGGCGCCGAGTCTGACGCCGACGCCGGATCCGATGGCGGGAGCCAGTCCGGCGAAGACGATCACGGTCACCAGTTCGGCCTTTGCCGAGGGCGCGCGGATACCCGAGCGGTACACCTGCAAGGGCGGCAGCGAGCGCCCGCCGCTGGCCTGGTCCGGTGACGTCGGGGACGCCGCCGCGTTCGCGGTCATCGTCGACGACCCGGACGCACCGGGCTTCACGTACGTGCACTGGATCGTTTACGACATCCCGGCCGCCACGAAGGAGATCCCGGCCGGTGACCTGCCCGCGGATCTGCTCCAGGCGTCGAACTCCAACGGTGGCGCGACCTGGACCCCGCCCTGCCCGCCGAGCGGCGAACACCGCTACCAGTTCACCGTCTACGCCCTGGCGAAGAAGATCGGCCTGCCGGCCGGTACCGAGGCCGGCGAAGCGCGTAAGGCGATCGAGGCGGCGACCATCCGGGTGGGCAGCCTGACCGGCCTCTACGGCAACCTCTGACGTCATCGGCGGTGCGTGGGCGCGGCAGACGGTTCGGCGCGAGCAGCAGACGCGTCAGACGACTGATCAGTCGCCGGTCAGGTCGCGGCGGATGGCGATGACCGCGCCCACGAACGCCACGGCCGCCCAGCCGGCGGCGATCAGCAGGCTGTCGCGCTCACCGGCGCCGCTGCCCAGGAATGCCGAGAACGGCAGCGGCGCCTTCAACCTGCCGACCAGCCCCTCGACGAAGACGAACCAGCCCGCGCACCCCAGGAACAGCCAGGTCGGACGACGTACGATCGCCGCGGTCGCGGCACCGAACACGGCCATGACCGGCACCACCGTCAGGGTGTACCGGTACTGGGTCAGGTCACCCTTTGCGAGCACGGTGGCACCGCTCAGCGCGGCGACTCCCGAGGCGACGACCACACTCGCGATGACCTGGGCGATCAGCACCAGCACCCGCTTCGGCTGGGCCAGGTAGAGCAGCACCGCCGTACGGTGTTGGTAGTGCTGGGCGACGGTCATCACAGCCAGCCCGAACGCCCCCAGGCAGGTCAGCAGCGCCCACGAGTCGACGTTGAACCAGCCGAACAACGCGCCTACCGTGCCGAGGACGGCGATGGAAACCCAACTGGACCGGATCGTCGCCGCCCGGTGAAGCTCACTGCGTACGATAGCGATCATCGGGTGGCGGCCAGGTCGAGGAAGATCTGTTCGAGGTTCGGGGCGTCCACGGTCATCTCGTAGATGGGTACCTGCGCGCCGAAGGCGATCTCACCGGCGTCCTCGGGGGACAGTCCCACCACTTCCAGTGCGTGTCCGTCCGTTGTCACACTGCCACCGGCACCCTCGAACGCCCGCCACAGGCGTTGCGGGTCGCGACCGCGTACCCGAAGCTTGCGGGCCGAGGCGCCGTAGAGGCTGGCGAGCGGTGCCGTACACCGGACCTGCCCTTTGGCGATAATCACCACGTCGTCGATGAGCTGCGCCAACTCGGCCAGCAGGTGACTGGAGATGAGTACGGTCCCACCCTCGCGAGCGTGGTCGCGCAGCAGTTGACGAAGCCATGCGATGCCCTCGGGGTCGAGCCCGTTCGCCGGCTCGTCCAGGATGAGCACCGACGGATTCCCCAACAGTGCGGTCGCCACCGCTAGGCGCTGGCGCATTCCCAGCGAGTAGTCGCCACTGCGCTGGTCGGCGGCGTACGCCAACCCGACGTACTCCAGCAGGGTGTCCGCACGGGACCGGGGTGCACCGACCGCGATCGCCTGGGAGATCAGGTGCGCCCGACCGGTCTGCCCCGGATGACTGATGCCCTGTTCGAGGACCGCGCCGACCTGTCGCAGCGGATGCGCGAGGTCACGGAACCGCTTGTTGTTGATCAGCGCCTCGCCGGACGTCGGTCGGCTCAGCCCGAGCAGCATCCGCAGCGTCGTGGTCTTGCCAGAGCCGTTGAGCCCGAGAAACCCGGTAACCCTGCCCGGTACGGCAGTGAAGCTGACACCGTCCACGGCTCGCACCCGGCGATACTGCTTGGTGAGTTCGAGGGCCTGGATCATCGCGCCCATTATCGCCAGCCGCCCGCCGGCCGCGCAGCCCCCGCCGATCCGGCCAGGCCCGTCGCGGTCAGCCCGCGTCCGAGCCGTCCATCCGCCGAACACGCCTTTCCGCGTACGCCTGGACCTCGGCCGCCAACCAGATGCGTCCCACCCCGAGCGTGTCGATCGGGGCGGGGAAATCCGGCCGGTCGACCAGGATCGCGGCACGCTGACGGCTGACCCCGAGCAGGTCGGCCACCTCGGCCAGCGCCATCATCCGCATCGGCGCACTTTGCGATGAGCGGGGATAGGCAGGTAGTCAACGAGGCTGTTGACTACCTGTCACCACCGGCCTCGGCACCCTCGGTCCATGCGGACGCGACGCGCTCTCAGACCGATTCCGTTGGCACCCGTCCACCGCCGCACCTGGAGGCGCTTGCGCCGCTGGTGCTCCTGCGGCCTCCGCTGGACCTCATGCCCCGACCGCCGCCAGCCCGTCCCGTACGAGCCACAGTCAGGTCCCGCCGTTCGTCCTGACCGGGGCAACCGCCCGAACTGGGACGCGTTGACCGTCGCGAACCCCCGCGTAGGCCGACCCGGCTACCCCACCCCTGCCCAGCGCTGGCGAGCGAACGGCGGTCGCTGGTGACCGTGCCGCCGCTCCAGCAACGCCAACACCTCCCCCTACGCCCACTCTGGATCTGCCGAATCTGCGCCGCCCCCTGGCCGTGCGCCCCTGCACGCCTGCGCCTCTGGCACGAGTACGCCCACGACCGCGTCGCGCTCGCCATCTACCTCTCGACGGTCCTGCACGAGGCCGCCGCCGACCTCTACCGCCTGACTCCCCACCCCGGTCCCGACCCTGCGGACCTCTTCGCCAGATTCCTCGGCTGGTCCCGCCATGGGTCGATCTGATTCGCGAGGTCAGGTGATGTTGTGGATGGATGTTGAGCAGATTTTAGAGTTCATCGCCAAACCCCGCAGATGACAGAGTCGGCTCGCTGCTGATGGTCGACCGGCTTTGACCTGTCGTGTCACGGACATATTCGGCAGATGTTACGAGAGACGTGACACCATCGCGCGGTCAACGGCATGAGAGTGCGCCTGGATACACGGGTCGTGATTTAAGGGGAGCTTATGGAGCTGGGTCGTCTAGCGATCGGGTTTATCGCCGCTGTGGCCGTGCCGGCGAGCATACCCCGGTTGCGTGCGCAAGCATACTGGACAGTGCTATTCGCCTTCGCTTATGCCGCCTATACTTCATTTGCAATACTTGATGGAATCAGGGCGTGGGCTATCGGTCTGTTCGCGGCGGTACTGGCGCTAATCATCTGCAAGCGCCGCTCGCGTTCGGATGTCAGTGCAAACGTCGTCAACGGAGACGTGGAGGTAGCCGTTCCTCGTCTCGGTATCGGCAAGAAGTATGGGTTATTTGAGGGGACTGTAAAATTCTATCGCTACCTCGTCTGCCGGATCGATGTTCTAGTGCTACTCGTCATCCTTTGTATAGCAGGGGTAATTGCGTTCGGGTTATATGAGCGCGGGGGTCTGACGAGGCTGATCGAAAATGATCGAATTGCCCTGTTGTCTTCTGGTGCGTTGCTGGCGGTATTTGCTGGGAATGAACTTGTGCTCGTAGTGATCCGTCCGTACCTGCTGTCCCTCGAGCGTCAAGGGGAAAATGTTGCCTCCATCGTCCCGACGGGGCTTCATATCGGCTGGATCGAGCGGACCATCGTGTTTTCTTTCATTGTGGCGGGTGAGCCTGAAGCCGCCACCCTGGCAGTTGCCGCGAAATCGCTAATACGCATCCCCGAGGTGCAGCGCCATGCGGGGGTCTTCGCTCAGTATGTGGTTGTGGGCACCCTCGCAAACCTACTTGTTGCGATGCTTGCGGCCATCATGGTCAGAGTGTCCTGTGGGCTATCGCCCCTTTGATGTCGGCTCGATCAGTAGGGCGCGTCCGTTCTTGAATCCCGCAAGACCAATAGTCTCAGATCGGAACTCCTGAACTTGAGGTGCCGGGTTGTTCAATACGGTCAAATCGCCCGCAAAGCCTCGACTGCCTCAGTGTCGTTCTGTTGGCGATGTCGACGGGCTTGAAGGGCGGTGGCGTATGCTGTGGGTATCGCGACCAACCAATGCACGCTTTGGAATCCGGCTCTCACGTCTTGCAACTTGAAGGGTGAACAAGAATGAGTGAGCCATTAGGGCCATTTCAGACTATTTGGGACGCATGGGACGAAGTGCATCTCGATATCATGGGCCAGTCTGCGGATGACTTTCGCAGGATCGTTGACGTTCAGTTTGCGGAGATGAACGACCACCTGGCTGAGGGGCAAAGGGTTAGGGCCGCGTTAGAGGTTGTAGACATCATTAGTGTGGCACTTACAATGTTGCGGTGGCTCGACTTCAAGCCAGATGAGATTGCATCTATGGCAGAGCGGAGAGCTCGTGACCGTATGCAGGGTCAGGTGAGTGAGATTCTTGATAAGTACCGGATATCTCGCTCAGATGGCCTGCGTCCGGCTGATGCTCGTGATTCATCAGCATTGACGGACTCGTAGCTCACCGTCTAGTCGCAGTGGCTGGTGTGTAGGTGGGCAGATGGATGTGATGCGGAATTTTACTGCCAGGAGAACTAGGAAGTGTGCGTTACTCTGAGATTGCCTCGTGGAACGCTTCGTGTAGGCTCGAGGTCTGATCTGCGGTTCATCGACGGATTTTGGGGCGTCTTGACGGAAGCCGTAGCTGTCTAGTCGGTTCAACGAGAGTTGGTCGGTCCAGTTCTGTGTGCCGGACTGCGCGTCGCGCCGAAGCTGAGCGCATCCACTCCGATGATGCCAGGTGCCGCTGCTGGAGGCGTTGGATCTCTGAGTCGTTTATGTAGTTCGTCGAATTCGGGTAGGGGCAATGGTCGGTGAAGACATTCCCTGAAGTGGCGGCCAGAGCCACGTCGTTTTTTGGTTAGGCGACGCGCGGTCAGCGGTAGCCCTTTGAGCTGTTCGGCGAGCTGATCTCCCGAGAATCATCCCAGAAAGGTTGCGGAAACCCGGCTGACCACAAGGCCGATGGGCTCGTAATGGAGTATCGGCCCGTTGTTAGGCGTGGGTGCGTACGCGCTGTTCGCCGGCTTCCACCGGGAAGGGGAGGATGTTCTGGCGGGGCGGGAGGGGGCAGATGAACGCGTCGGAGAAGGCGCACGGCGGCAGCTCCACCCGGTTGAAGTCCAGCGTCACCGGCCCCGGACCGGTCGGCAGCGGTACGAACAGGAAGCGCGAAGCCGCGTACGACTGCTTGCCACTGGTCGCGTCCCGGAAGGTCAGGTGCGCCTCGCCCGCGTGACCGGTGTCGAGCCCCACCATCTCCACCTCGTGACCGTCCACGGCGAACGAGAACGTCCCGATCACCTGGTAGTCGACCTCACGCCCCGAGTTCGTGTGCACGATGTGCTCGGTCGTGTTCACCTCGGCCGGGCGGAACTCGGCGGTCACCACCCACGCCGGATCAGGGGCGAACGCGTCGATGCCGGCGAAGGTCCGTACCCCTTCGGAGTTCGGGTCGTAGGTCCGTACGGCGGTGTCGTTGCCCCGGCGGATGATGACCAGCGCGACGTCGCCCACGGCGAGCCACTGCCCGTCGCGGATGACCGCCTCGGTGACCGGCTCGCCGTCGACGCTGAGCCCGGACGCTTCGGTGACCCGCACGACACCGTTCTCGACCGACCAGCGGCCCGGCACACCCTCGATGACCGTCTCGTCGGAGATCCAGTTGGTGCCGGTCAGGGTCAGGTCACCACCGGGGGAGGAGACCTTGGTTTCCCGCTGGTCGTGCCACTTCCGCCACTCGTCGGCGAAGTTGTCGCTGGTCACATCGGTGTCGACGCTCATGCCGTCTCCTCGGTTCGTGCAGTGGGAAGCGCCGCCTCGCCCGGAAGGGCCGCCGCGCTCGGAAGCAGATCAGCCGTACCCGGCGGGGCAGTCAGGTCGGCGGGGAGTTGCGGGATCGCGGCCAGGAGCGCGCGGGTGTAGTCCTGGGTCGGTCGTTCGAGCACGGTGGCGGTCGGGCCGGACTCGACCACCCGGCCGTGCCGCATCACCAGCACCTGTTGGCAGAGCTGGCTGACGATCGCCAGGTCGTGCGACACCAGCACCAGCGTCAGCCCCAGCGTGTCGACCAGCTCGCGCAGCAGGTCGACGATCTGGAGACGTACGGAGACGTCGAGGGCGCTGACCGGTTCGTCGGCGAGCAGCAGCCTGGGCGACGGGGCGAGCGCTCGGGCGATGGCGATGCGTTGCCGTTGGCCGCCGGAGAACTCGTGTGGGTAGCGCTTGCCGTCGTCGGGGTGCAGGCCGACCGCGGTCAGCACCTCGGCCACCCTGTCCGCCCGTTCGGCGCGGTCCTTGCCGATTTTCAGCGACCGGAGCGGCTCGGCGACGATCGCACCGACCGACATCCGGGGGTTCAGCGACGAGCGCGGGTCCTGGAAGACCACCTGCACCTGGCTCCGGAACTCCCGCCGGGGCACCTTGCCCAACGGCTGCCCACCGAAGCGAACCGAACCGGAGCTGGGCCGGTCGACGCCGAGCAACAGGCGCAGCAGCGTGCTCTTGCCCGCACCGGACTCACCGACGATGCCGAGGCTGACACCACTGTCGATGGTGACATCCACCTGGTCCAGCGCGGGCCGGGGACGCCCGGCGTACTGGCGGGTCAACGAACGACCGGCGAGCAGTTCGGCGCTCATCGTTCAACCGTCCCAACGGTCAGGCGGGTCACCTGAGCCGCGCTGGTGACCAACTGCCGGGCGTACGCCGACTGTGGGCGGCGCAGGACGTCGCCGGTGGCGCCGGACTCCTCCACCCGACCGTCGCGCATCACGATCAGCCGTTGCGCCAGGCCGGCCACCACCGGCAGGTCGTGGCTGATGAACAGCAGCGCCACCGAGGTCTCCTCGATCAGTTCGTCGAACAGGCTGAGGATCTGCGCCTGCACGGTCACGTCCAGCGCGGTGGTCGGCTCGTCGGCGATCAGCACCCTGGGGCGGCAGGCCAGGGCCATCGCCAGGGCGACCCGTTGCCGTTGGCCACCGGAGATCTCGTGCGGCAGGGCCCGTACCAGGCGTTCCGGGTCGGGTAGTCCTACCCTCTCGCACCAGTGGACGGCCTGCGCCTGCGCGTCGGTGCGGTTCAGGCCCCGGTGCAGGCGCAGCGGGCCGGCGATCTGTCGGCCGATCGGCATCAGCGGGTCGAGCGCGGTCAGCGGTTCCTGGAAGACCATGCTGACGGTGTTTCCGCGTACGCGTCGCCAGTCGCGGTCCGGTGCGGCGATCAGGTCGCGGCCGTCGACGGTGATCCGGCCGCTGACCCGCATGCCTTCCGGCAGCAGGCCGAGCAGGGCGAGTGCGGTCAGCGACTTGCCGGAACCGGACTCGCCGATCAGGCCGACCCGGTCACGGGCGGCGAGTTCGACGTCCAGGTCCTTGACCAGGGTGCGGTCGTCGAGGGTGACGGTGAGGTGTTCGGCGGCGAGGATCGTGGTCATCGTTTCACCGCCCGTCGGTTGCGGCGCAGTTGCGGGTCGAGGGTTTCGCGCAGGCCGTCGCCGAGCAGGTTGACGCCGATCACCGCGATCGCGACGGCGATGCCGGGCAGCAGCACGTTCCAGGGGGCGACGCTCACCGTCGGCTGGGCCTCCTGGAGCATCCGACCCCAGGATGGTGCCGGTGGCGGGGTGCCGAGACCGAGGTACGACAGCGACGCCTCGGCGATCACCGCGATGCCGAACGCCAGGGTGGCCTGGACCAGCAGCGTGTGCCAGATGTTCGGCAGCACGTGCCGGATCAGGATCATGATCGGCCCGGTGCCGGAGGTCCTGGCGGCGAGCACGTAGTCCTGGGTGAAGATCCGGCTGGCCGAGATCCGGGTCAGCCGGGCCACCTCGGCGCAGACTCCCACCCCGATCGCGATGATCGCCACCAGGGTCGACGCGCCGTAGACGGTGACCAGCAGCATCGCGAGCAGCAGGGTCGGGAAGGCGATCAGAATGTCGACCACGCCGATCACGGCGTCGTCGGCGATCCGGCCACCGGCGGCGGCGAGCAGGCCGAGCGGCAGGCCGAGTGCGAACGCCACCGCGACTGCGGCCGTACCGACCCAGACGGCGGTCCGGGCGCCGAGCATGAGCTGGGTGAACTGGTCGCGGCCGAGCCGGTCCGTGCCGGCCCAGTGGTCCGCCGACGGGCCGGCGAGCCGGCCGCCGGGGGTGGCCTGGTCCAGCGCGTACGGTGTCCAGAAGAGGCTGACCAGGGCGAGCGCCAGGATCAGGCCCAGCAGCACCGCCCCGGCGACCAGGGAAGGTGACCAGCCCCGGCGCACGCGAGCACCGGCCACCACCGGGGCTTCCGGTGGCGCGATGGTCGGGTCCAACAACGGTACGGTCACGCCTGACCTCGCAGTCGGGGGTCGATGAGCCGCTGGATCAGGTCCACGGCGAGACCGAGCAGCAGGACGGTCGCGGTCATCAGGAAGACCGCGCCCTGCACCACCGGCAGGTCCCGGGACTTCACACTCGTCAGCAGCAGGCTGCCGAGGCCGGGCAGGGCGAAGACGCTCTCGATCACCACCGTGCCGAGCAGCGAACCGGCGAGCAGGACCCCGAGCACGTTCACCACCGGGGCGGCGCCGTTGCGCAGACCGTGCCGCCACAACGCCCTCGGCAGGCTGTAACCGAGCGAGCGGGCGGTACGGATGTACTCCTGGTTGAGCACGTCGAGGGTGGCCGAGCGGACGTACCGGACCAGCAGCGACGCCTGGGCGATGGTCAGCGTGACCACCGGCAGCACCAGCGACTGCACCGCGGCGCCCGGGTCCTGCCAGCCGTTGCGGGGGAAACCGCCGGGCGGCAGCCAGCGCCACTGCACGGCGACCAGCCAGACCACCACGATGCCGACCCAGAAGATCGGCAACGCGATGCCGAGCTGGGCCAGGCCGGAAACCGCGACCCCGGCGGCGTTGCGTCGGCGCAACGCCGCGAACACCCCCACCGGTACGGCGACCAGGATCGAGGCCACGAAGGCGCTCAACGCCAGCGGCAGCGTCACCGGCAACCGGTCGACGATCTGTTCCAGCACCGGCGTACGGGTGAACAGGCTGTCGCCGAGGTTGCCGGTGAACAGCCCGCCGAACCAGTCGCCGTACTGGGTGAGCAGGGGGCGGTCGGTGCCGAGCTGGTGGCGGATCGCCTCGATCTGCTCCGGTGGCGAGCCGACCGCGAGCAGGGTCACGGCTGGGTCGCCGGGCAGCACCCGGAGCAGGAAGAAGACCGCCGAGCCGGCCAGGAATAGCGAGCCGACCAGCCAGCCGAGCCGGCGCAGCAGGTATCCGAGCATCGTCAGCCCCACCGCCGTCCCTGCGAACGCTTCAGCCGAAGCCGAGACCGAAGCCGAGACTGGAGCCGAAGCCGGAGCCGAGACCGGAGCCGAAGCGGCCGAGGGCCGGCCGGTGACCCGGGGGAGCGGGTACCGGCCGGCCAGGGCGCGCTGACGGGGGAATCAGCGCTGCTTGCTGATCGGGGCGACATAGAAGCTGTCCGTGGTGAGGTTCTTCTGGTAGCCGCTGACCGCGCTGGACGCGATCTTGATTGCCGGGTCGAGGTAGAGCCAATCGCTCGCCGCGTCCTCGGAGATCTGCCGGGCGACCTTCTTCAGCAGCTCGGTCTGCTCGGCCTCGGTGGCGGCCGTCTCGGACTGCTTCACCCACTCCTGGACCTGCGGGTTCTTGTACTGCCAGTAGAAGTCCGGGTTGCCGTACCAGACCAGGTCACGCTGGTTGACGTGGGTCATGATCGTGGCCTGGAAGTTGTGGTTCTTGTAGACCTTGTCGGTCCAGGTGGCGTCGTCGATCGGGTTCAGTGTGATGTTGATGCCGGCCTGGGCGAGCTGGCTCTTCAGCCCCTGCGCCACGATGTTGATCGAGTCGGACGGCACGTAGTCCACGGTGAACGACAGCCCACCGGCGAACCCGGCCTTGGCCAGCAGCGCCTTCGCGCCCTCGACGTTGTGGTCGTCGATGCTGGTCAGGTCCTCGTACCAGGGGTCGGTCGGCGGGACCATCGAGCCGAGGATCTGGCCACGCTCGGCCCAGACCGCGGTCAGCAGCGCCTTGCGGTCGGTCGCCTGGCGGATCGCCTTGCGTACGTCCACGTTGTCGAACGGGGCCACCGAGTCGTTGAAGTTGAACAGTTCCTTGGTGGTCGAGGTGCCCTCGACGATGGTGAACTCGGGCCGGTTCTCGAACTGGGCGAGCACGTCCGGGCTGGTCACCTGGGTCACCAGGTCGAGCTGGCCGGCGAGCAGGGCGTTGTTCTCGGCGGTGGTGTCCTTGAAGAAGCGGTACACCACCTCCTTGTTCTTCGCCTTGTCACCCCAGTACTTGTCGTTGCGGACCAGGTTGATCGAGTCGCCCTGCTTCCAGGTGCCGACCGTGTACGGCCCGGTACCCACCACGGTCGTCTCCGGGTTGCCGGCGCCGGGCTTGGTCACCGCGGCCCCGGTCGAGGCCAGGTAGAACAGGAACGACTGCGACCGCTGGCTCAGCGTGACCTTCACCGTGTTGTCGTCCGGCGCCTCGATCGTCTTCATGATCGAGAGGTCCTTCTTGCGGGCGCTGGTGGACTCGTCCGAGGTGACCCGCTTGAGCGTGGTCACCACGTCGGCCGCCTTCAGCGGGGTGCCGTCGGAGAAGGTCACCCCGGACTGGAGGTGGAACGTGTACGTGGTCCCGTCCGGCGCCACGTCCCACGACTTCGCCAGCAGCGGCTCGACCTTGCCGTCGTCGGTCAGCACGGTCAGACCCTCGACCACGTTGCGCAGCAGCACCTGGGCGTGACCGGTGTTGCCGCCCTTGACGGTGTTCAGCGTGGTCGGCTCGTTCAGCGAACCGATCGTGATCGTCGCGTCCGGGTCGGCGCCACCGGCGCTGCCGGACGGCCCGTCGGACGAGTTCGAGCAGGCGCTGAGCAGCAGGGCGCCGATCGCGGCACCCGCCGTGACCAGGCCGAGTCGGCGACGGAAGTGACGTACGGGGGAGCGTCCCCCGGGTGGGCTGGACGACATGTGCTGGCTCCAGGTGTGGCGGGCCACGATGACGACGGATCGGCACCGTTTGCGAGGGTTATCAGAGGGGGGCCGTACGCGCCGGCCGGTGCGCGGCACTGGGCAGCCGGCGGCCGGGGAAAAGTCTGTGTGCTGACGACGAGACGGTCAGCGACAACAACAGCCGCGTACCGGCGCGACGCCGGCCATGCGCCCAGCACACTGGGACGGATACGCGACGCTCATGTCAGGGACCATACCCGCGATCTTGCATTCCCTACCAATCCGATGGGAGTAATCTTGGCCACGTTTTGCCAGGGTGGCGTGGGTGGTCGGGGGAGCGGGCGGGGGCTGTCCGGGGGAGGGCACCGGGCCCGCCGAGCCGCCCTGACAGAATGCAGGAGCCACATCCTGGACCCATGAGGAGAGCCCTGCCGTGATCCGTACCCATGACGCCGGCAGCCTGCGCGCGACGCACGCCGGCAGCACGGTGAAGCTCGCCGGCTGGGTGGCCCGCCGGCGCGACCACGGCGGCGTGATCTTCGTCGACCTGCGCGACTCCTCCGGCGTGGTGCAGGTCGTCTTCCGCGAGGGCATGGAATCCGCCCACGCGCTGCGCAACGAGTTCTGCGTCCTGGTCACCGGCGAGGTCACCCGCCGCCCCGAGGGCAACGACAACTCAGAGCTGCCCACCGGCGAGATCGAGGTCACCGCGAGCGAGCTGGTCGTGCTCTCCGAGGCCGCGCCGCTGCCGCTGCCGGTCGACGACCAGGTGGTGGCCGGCGACGACATCCGACTGCGCTACCGCTACCTCGACCTGCGCCGCAGCGGCCCGGCCAACGCGCTCAAGCTCCGCTCGAAGGCCAACCAGCTCGCCCGGGGTGTGCTGCACGACCGCGACTTCCTGGAGATCGAGACGCCGACCCTGACCCGGTCGACGCCCGAGGGTGCCCGCGACTTCCTGGTGCCCGTGCGGCTCCAGCCCGGCTCCTGGTACGCGCTGCCGCAGTCCCCACAGCTGTTCAAGCAGCTCCTGATGGTCGGCGGGATGGAGCGCTACTACCAGATCGCCCGCTGCTACCGGGACGAGGACTTCCGCGCCGACCGGCAGCCGGAGTTCACCCAGCTCGACATCGAGATGTCCTTCGTCACCGAGGACGACGTGATCGACCTCGGCGAGGCGATCGTCACCACCCTCTGGCGCGAGCTGGCCGGACACCAGATCAGCTCCCCGATCCCGCGCATCACCTGGCACGACGCCATGAGCCGGTACGGCTCCGACAAGCCCGACCTGCGCTACGGCGTCGAGCTGACCGAGTTGACCGACTACCTGCGCGGCACCGAGTTCCGGGTGTTCGCCGGGGCGATCGACGCCGGAGGCTACGTCGGCGCGGTGGTCATGCCCGGCGGCGCCGGACAGACCCGCAAGGAACTCGACGGCTGGCAGGACTGGGCCAAGTCGCGCGGCGCGCGCGGACTCGCGTACGTGGTGCTCGACGCGGAGACCGGCGAGGCCCGGGGCCCGGTGGCGAAGAACCTCTCCGAGGCGCACCTCGGCGGGCTCGCCGACGCCGTCGGTGCCAAGCCCGGCGACGCGGTCTTCTTCGCCGCCTCCACCAACCAGCGCGAGGCGCAGGAACTGCTCGGCGCGGCGCGGGTCGAGATCGCCAAGCGGTCGAACCTGGTCGACGAGTCGGCGTGGGCGTTCTGCTGGGTGGTCGACGCGCCGATGTTCGAGCCGACCTCCGACCAGGAGAACGGCGGGGCGGGCGGCTGGACCGCGGTGCACCACCCGTTCACCTCCCCGAACGCGGACTGGGAGGGGCGCTTCGAGGAGGCACCCGACCGGGCCCTGGCGTACGCGTACGACATCGTCTGCAACGGCAACGAGATCGGTGGCGGTTCGGTCCGTATCCACCGGGGTGACGTACAGAGCCGGGTCTTCGACCTGCTCGGCATCACGCCCGAGGAGGCGACGGACAAGTTCGGCTTCCTGCTGGAGGCGTTCAAGTACGGCCCGCCGCCGCACGCCGGCATCGCGTTCGGCTGGGACCGGGTCTGCATGCTGCTCGCCGGGGCGGAGTCGATCCGCGAGGTGATCGCCTTCCCGAAGACCCGTGGCGGCTTCGACCCGCTGACCGGGGCACCGACGCCGATCACCGGCCAGCAGCGCGCCGAGGCCGGCATCGACGCCAAGCCGAAGCCGCCGACCCCGGCACACGCCGGCACCGCCGGGGTGGCCGCACCGGTCGAGCCGGTCTGATCCGTTGACCCTGCTGATCGTCGGGGCCAGCGGTTACCTCGGCGGCGAACTGTGCCGCCAGGCGGTGACCGCTGGTCTCCGGGTCGTCGGGACGTACCATCGCGCACCCGGCGCGGTCGGCGGTGTCGACTGGCAGCGGCTGGACATCAACGACCGGGCCGCCGTGCGTGCGCTGGTCACCCGGGTACGACCGGCCGCCGTGATCGGTACGGCCGCCGTCTACGGACAGTGGGCGGTCTGTGCCGACGGGGCCGGTCACGTCGCGGCTGCCGCCGCAGAGGTGGGCGCCCGACTGGTGCACCTGTCCAGTGACGCGCTGCACGGCGGGCGCCCGGAGCCGTACGCCGACGACGAGCCACCCACCCCGGTCTATCCGTACGGGGCGGCGAAGGCGGCCGGTGAAACCGCCGTACGGCTGGCCGCCCCGCAGGCGGCGCTGGTGCGTACGTCGCTGATCGTCGGCGACGAGCGGAGCAAGCAGATCCGGCTCTGCCTCGACGCGCTCAGCGGGGCAGCGGGCGTACGCCTGTTCACCGACGAGTTCCGCTGCCCGGTCGACGTACGCGACCTCGCCTCGGCGGTGCTGGAACTGGTCGACTCGGACTATGCCGGGGTGCTGAACGTGGCCGGCGCGGACCCGGTGAGCCGGGCCGAACTGGGTCGGTTGGTGGCCCTGCGCTACGGCTTGGACCCGGCGAAGCTCGCGGTCACCACGATCGCCGCCGCGGGTCAGCCCCGCCCGGCCGACGTACGCCTGGACAGCTCCCGCGCGGCGGCCCTGTTGAAGACCCGCCTGCGCGGCGTACGCGAACTCCTCGCTGCCTGAACACCTCCGAACCTCCCCGAACGGAAACTTGCAGAAAACTTCTGCATAGGAGTTGTGCATAGATTCTGTGCAGAAGTATTCTGCAAAACATGTCTGCATCCGAGGAAGCCGACGGGACCGTCGAAGCCGCCGGAACCGCCGAACCGGAGTCGAGCGTCCGGCTTGATGGTCGTCAGATTCGGGCCCTGGCCCACCCGGTGCGTTCGCGCCTGCTCGCCGCGCTGCGGTCGGACGGCCCGGCCACCGCGACCGGGCTGGCCAACGCGCTCGGCACCAACACCGGCAACACCAGCTACCACCTGCGCCAACTCGCCGAGGTGGGACTCGTGGCCGAGGACACGGGGCGCGGCACCGGCCGGGAACGGTGGTGGCGTTCCGTACACCGCAGCACCATCTGGTTCAGCAGCGACTTCGACGACGACCCCGACGCCCGCGCGGCCTCCGACTGGTTCGACGACCACCTGCTGCACAGCTACGTCGAGCAGGCCCGCAACTGGAACGCGGCCAAGCGGAGCTATCCCGCCGCGTGGCGGGCCGTCGGCGGCTACCACGACTCGCTGCTCAGTCTCACCCCGGAACGGCTGGGCCAGCTCACCGAGGAACTGGGTGCGGTGATCAAGCGCTACATGGCCGACCCGTCACCAGCCGGGGACCAGACCGAACAGGTCCTGCTCTACCTGAACATGTTCCCCCGGGTCGACACCCCGCCCGGCGCATCGTCCGACAGCCCGACAGCTGTGCCGCCCGCCGAGCACGACGACGAGGAGAGGCCATGACAACGCTGACCCTGCGGCAGGCCCGTGGCCGCTACCTGGTCCTGCTCGGGCTGCGCTGGTTCCCGGTCGGCCTGATGATTCCGGTCGGCACCCTGCTCATGCTGGAACGAGGGCTCACCCTGCCGCAGGTCGGTCTGGTGGTGGCGGCGCAGGGGCTGGTCGTACTGGTGCTGGAACTTCCCACCGGCGGGCTCGCCGACGCGATCGGCCGCAAGCCGGTCCTGGTCCTGGCCAGCCTGCTCTGTCTCGCCTCAGTGGCCCTGCTGATCTTCGTCGACTCGGTCGGACTGTTCCTGCTCGTCTTCGTGTTGCAGGGCATCTTCCGGGCGCTGGACAGCGGCCCGCTCGACTCCTGGTACGTCGACGCGGTCCTGGCCGCCGACCCCGACGCGGACATCGAACGCGGGCTCGGCGGCGGGGGAGCGGTGCTCGGTGTGGCGGTCGGGGCCGGAGCGCTGCTCAGCGGCGGTCTGGTCGCGCTCGGCCCGATCGGCGGGTTCAGCGCGCTGACCGTACCGGTGGTGGTCGCGTTCGTGTTCGAGGTGATCGCGTTGGTCGCCCTGGTCGTCCTCCTGCCGGAGGTACGCCAGGCGCGGGGCGTCGCCGCGCTGCGCGACTCGCTGCGCGGGGTGCCGACCGCCATCGGCGGCGCATTCGGCCTGCTGCGTCGGTCCAGGATCCTGCTCGCCCTGGTCGCGGTCGAACTCTTCTGGGGCTTCGGCATGGTCACCTTCGAGACCCTGCTGCCCGTACGCCTCTCCGAGGTGGTCGGTAACCCGGACGATGCGGCGGCGCTGCTCGGCCCCGCCGGATCGGTGGCCTGGCTGGCCTCGGCCGCCGGTGCGGGCCTCGCCCCGGTGATCGCCCGCCGGATCGGGGTGGCACCCACCGCCGCTCTGCTGCGGATCGTGCAGGGCGCGACCGTGGTCGGGATGGGACTGCTGGCCGGTCCGGTCGGCGTGATCGCCGCGTACCTCGCCTGCTACCTGGTGCACGGCGCGTCGAACCCGCTGCACATGGGATTGCTGCACCGGCAGGTCGACGGCCCGTACCGGACCAGCGTGATCTCGCTCAACTCGATGGTGTCGCAGCCGGCCGGCGCGCTCGGTGGGGTGGTCCTGACCGCCGTGGCCGGCGCCACCTCGGTCACCACGGCCATGCTGGTCGGCGCGGTGGTGCTGGCCGTCGCCGCACCGCTCTACCTGCCGGCCTGGCGGGCCACCCGCAACGCACCCGTCGTGGTGCCGGAAGAGCCGGTGCCGGGCGGGCCGGTGCCGGCGAGCATTCCTCAGGCCAGGACGGGGACCGAGGCCAACCCCACCGACGTACGCGCAATCGAGCCGGCGAACCCGAGCCGGTCGTAGAGCCGGATAGCGGGCAGGTTGTCCGTCAGTACACCGAGGGTCACCTCCTCGGTCTCGTCCAGCAGGGTACGGGTCATCGCGGCGGTGAGCGCGGCACCGAACCCCCGACCACGGGAGTCGGTCGCGACCGTGATCCCGGCGAGGAAGCCGGTGCCGCCGCGACTCCGGTCGGCACCGGCAGCCACCAGCCGGTTGCCGTCGTGGATGCCGTACCAGTGGTGTACCCGAGGATCGCCGGGTCGGGTGGTGCTGGTCGGGAAGGCGACGTCGACCAGGGCGTCGATCGCGTCGTGGTCGGCCTCGCCGAGGCGTACCACCCGCTCCTCCTCCGGTTGGACCGGCGGCGGGGCAACCGCCCAGCGGAAGTCCCAGTCGTCGCGGTGCGTCACCGGCAGGTGCCGGGCCAGGGTGTCGGCGTCCAGCCGGGGCAGGTGCAGCCAGCGCGGGTCGAACGTGCCGGCGGCGCGCAGTTCGGCGGCCAGCTCGACCGCCTGTGCGGCGTCGCCGGTCGCCCAGCCGGTCACGCCGTACGGGCCGGTGCCGGTCCAGAAGGCGGCGTCGTCGAGCAGGTAACCGGTCGGGTCGTCGCCGTCCTGGGCGTTGAGCCGGACGTACGGGTGGTCGCCGGCCGCGGCCAGGATGGCCGCACGCCCCCTGACCAGGGTCGCTCTGCTGAACACGAGGGAAACGATAGCGCTGATCGCGCCGGTTCCACGGTGGAGATTGACGGGAGCCGTGGCGGGGTACATCAGGGTCGACCCACCCCACCCCCTCGGAGGACCGATATGTTCGCCTACATCGCCGCCGGCGTTTTCGGCTTTGCGCTCCTGCTCGACCTGTTCGACTCCGATCTTGGCGCGCCGGACTTGTTCAACTGGAACACCCTGATCCTTATCGGTCTGCTCTGCCTCGCGCTCTACCTGGCCGGTGTCGGTCGCGCGCCCGGCGGTGGCGGCGGGCGCTGGCGCGGACGGCGGCCCGGTCGGGGCTGACCGTCGACCGACGCGAACCGGCCCGGGATCGGCGCATTTCAAGCGTCCGGCACCGGGCCGGTAATGTCTTCGTGATGGAGCCCGACGGTCTGTTCTCCCTCACCGGTGCCGGTGGGGCGCGCTCCGCACCCCCGACATCGGGGGGCGCCGATGGCTTCACCACACCCGGAGCGGACGCCCCGCTGCCGGTCCGGATGCGTCCGGCGAGCCTGGACGAACTGATCGGTCAGGACCACCTGCTGGCACCGGGTGCGCCGCTGCGCCAACTGGTGACCGGTACGACGCCGATGTCGGTGATCCTCTGGGGGCCGCCGGGCAGTGGCAAGACCACCATCGCGCACCTGGTCGCCGGGGCCACCGACCGGCGGTTCGTCGCCATGTCGGCGCTCTCCGCCGGGGTCAAGGACGTCCGAGCGGTGATCGAAACCGCCCGTCGGGAACGTCGGGCGGGCGGCCGACCGACCGTGCTCTTCATCGACGAGGTGCACCGGTTCAGCAAGACCCAGCAGGACTCGCTGCTCGCCGCGGTCGAGGACCGTACGGTCACGTTGCTAGCGGCGACCACGGAGAATCCGTACTTCTCGGTCATCTCGCCGTTGCTCTCGCGGTGCGTACTGCTCACCCTGCAACCGCTGGACGAGCAGGCGGTGCGCGGGTTGTTGCGTCGCGCGATGACCGACGAGCGGGGGCTGGGCGGGGCACTCACCCTCGCGCCCGACGCCGAGGACCATCTCGTACGCCTCGCCGGTGGCGACGTACGCAAGGCACTGACCGCGCTCGAAGCGGCCGCCGGCTCGGCCGCGGCCCTGGGCGGCACGCAGATCGACCTGGCCACCGCCGAGCAGGCGGTGGACGTGGCGGCGGTCCGCTACGACCGTGACGGCGACGCCCACTACGACATCGTCAGCGCGTTCATCAAAAGCATGCGCGGCTCGGACGTCGACGCGGCCCTGCACTGGCTGGCCCGGATGCTGGTGGCCGGCGAGGACGCCCGGTTCATCGCCCGGCGGATCGTCATCTTCGCCAGTGAGGACATCGGCATGGCCGACCCGACCGCGCTGAGCGTCGCCACCGCCGCCGCCCACGCCGTCGAGTACGTCGGCCTGCCCGAGGTCCAGCTCAACCTGGCCCAGGCGGTGATCCACATGGCGACCGCGCCGAAGTCGAACTCGGTGACCACCGCGATCGGTGCCGCGACCGGGGACGTGCGGGCCGGACGCGGCGGTTCGGTGCCCCGAGCCCTGCGCGACGCCCACTACCCCGGTTCGCGGGGCCTCGGGCACGGCACCGGCTACCGCTACCCGCACGACGACCAGCGGGGTGTGGTCACCCAGCAGTACGTACCCGACGACCTCGTCGGAACCGACTACTACCGGCCCAGCGGACACGGTGGGGAGCGGGCGGTCGCCGCCCGGCTTCCCCTGTTGCGGGGCATCGTCCGGGGCACGCCCGCCCCGGCACCGGCGTCGACCAGTACCGGCACCAGGCCGGACCGGGCGGCGGACGAAGACGGCAGCGCGCCTGCCGGGGAGGATCACCAGTGAAATCGCGCGGTTCCGACCTGCCCGAAGACGGCACCGAGGAGCAACGGGAACCTCGATCCCTGCGACGCCGCTGGGGACGGGGCAAGTCCGACACCCCCGCCGAGGAGCCGGAGGTCAGCGGAGAGGAACTCGGCTGGATCGCCGACCTCCGTACGGCCAAGCAGCAGCAGACCGAACTCGGTCCCGGCGGTGCCGAACCCGGGCCGGGACGTGGTGCCCCGCCGCCCGGCCGGGGAGCCGCGCCGGCCGACTTCGGCCCCGTCGGCCCAGGGCCGGGCGACCCGGAGCCGGGCGGGCCGCCTGCACCCGTACGTCGCGCCGCGGTCGTGCCCCCGGTCGGTCAGCCCAGACCCACGCCCGAACCGCACCGAGCCGAACCGCACCGCCCGGAGCCGCCACGAGCCGAACACACGCTGACCGGCCCACCCACTTCGTCCGAGCCGTGGCGTACGCACGAGGAGGCCGATCCGGCCGGCTTGTCCCGCCACTCTCGGCCGTCCGAACCCGACGGCTCCCGTGCGACCGAGCGGCCGGGCCGGCGGGCGGCGTCACCGGTCGAACCCGACGACTCCCGTGCGTCAGGGGACCGGCCCGGCCGGCACGCGGGCACGCCGGTCCCGGATCCGCGCCAGCCGCAGGCCCGGCACGGTGTGCCCGTGGACGACCCGGCGCGGCGCCCACCCGAGCCACGGACCGGCGAGATGCCTGCGGGACGGCGTCACGAGGAGACCCCGCCCGGCCGGCGCAGTGCGGTCGCCACCCCGCCGGTGCCGGGCGGTCCCGCGACCGGTCGCCCCGGATTCCCGGCCGGTGAGCCCACCGGCCGCCCCGAGCAGCCGGCCGACGGCAGGTACGGCCAACCCCGTGACGCCGACGACCCACGGGCGCCGAGGGTCGGCGACCCGACCGATCCACGAGGGGCCAGACTCGCCGACCCGACCGATCCACGAGGGGCGAGACTCGCCGACCCGACGGATCCGCGGGGGCGGCGGCATGCCGATCCCACCGATCCGCGCGGGGCGAGGCTGCCCGACCCCACGGATCCGCGCGGGGCGAGGGCTGCCGAACCGACTGATCCGCGAGTGCCCAGGACGGGTAACGCGCCCGCGCTGCCCCCGCCCGCCGGACCGGAGGAGACGACCGGAAGCCGGCGTGCGTCCGGCCCGTCGGACTGGGTCCGGCGCGCGACCCGCGGCGGTCGCTCCGCAGGCGCCGCACCCGTTCCGGGGGGCCCGGCCGGTGGTCCGGTCACCCCGGACGGCTTCGGTGCACCGCCCGCAGCAGCACCGGGGCAGGGCCCCGGTCAGCCGCCGGTGGGCGGGCGTGGGCACGACGCCTGGGCGCCCGGTGAACGCCCGCCGGCCGATTCCGTACCGCCGGGCCGTGACGGCACGCGCGGCCCCGAACTGCGCCCGCGCCGGTCCGCGCCGGTTGACGGCCCCACCGGCCCCGAGCGTGCACAGCCCGGCCCCGGTTACCCGCCTGGCCGGCCACCGACCGGCGCTCCGTCCGGCCCGGACCGTGCCCGCGCCGACAGCACCGGCGAGAACCGTGGCGTCGGCCGTGCCGTACCCCCGGGACCGCCCGTCGGTCCGGGACCGCAGGGTGCGGTCGTACCTCCCGGCAACCCCGGTGCTCCACGCGGCGCCGCATCGGTCCCGCCGCCCACCGAGCCGATGGATCGGCGTGGTGGGCGTGCCGCCGACCCTCGGCAGGCACCCCCGGCCTTCCCACCGGCGACCGGCCCCGGCGTGCCGCCCCGGCCATCCGGTGCCGCTTCCGTGCCGCCCGGCGGTCCGATGGCCCCCGGCGGTCCGATGGCCCCCGGCGGTCCGATGGCCCCCGGCGGTCAGATGCCGCCATCTGGGCAGCCGGAGCGTGACGCCGGTTCGCCGGGCGCCGGGCGTGGCGCAGCGTCCGTGCCGGTTGCCGGATCGGCGTCGGTGGCCGTCCCCGGCACCGCCACCGGACCCCGCTCCGGTGCGCCGAACCCGATCGGCGGCCCCCACCAGGGCGGTCCCAACCCGATGGGCGGCCCCCACCAGGGCGGTCCGAACCCGATGGGTGGTCCGCATCAGGGTGGGCCGAATCCGATGGGCGGGCCCGGTCCGATGGGTGGGCCGCACCAGGGTGGGCCCGGCCCGGCCGGTGCGCCCAAGGTGGCGGCGGTGGCCAAGGCCGCGGTCGCTCCGGTCGGCGCGGCGAGCGTACGGCCCGCAGCCGTGTCTGGACCGGCTCCGGGCGGCGGCGACCGCTCGTTCGACGATCCCACCGGTACGGGAGAGATCCGTGAGCCCCGGTCCGAGATCCGCCGGCAGGCGAGGGAGAAGCGTCGGCTGAAGGTGGCCGCGCTGGTCCTGGCCACCCTGCTGGTGCTCGGCGCGCTGCCGCTCTTCTTCGGCATCCGGGCCGCGACCCGCGATCCCGTCTTCAGCGCCCTGGACGAACTGTCCGTACCGCAGTGGGCAGCCACCCAGGTCGAGGACGACGTCTACGGCAGCCGGTGGTGCCTGATTGAGTGCCGGTTCCGGGAGCGCACCGTGGAGTCCGCGCAGGGGGCGGACCCGACCGCGCAGGCGTACCAGCAGGCGCTGACCGAGGACGGTTGGAAGTCGTGGGAGATCAAGCCCTGCCCGGAGCAGCCGGTCGAGGGGCACTACACCTGCTGGCGGCGCGACGAGCTGACCCTCGACCTGTGGGTCCGCCCGCCGACCTGCGCGACCGAGCCGCTGGACGCACGCCCGACGATCGAGCCGACCGCGCCGGAGGAGGCACCGGCGTCGCCCGGCGTGGAGCCGCCGCCGTGCGACGGCGCGGTGGTGTCGATCAAGGTACGGAACGCGATCGACGACGACCGGATCAAGCCCCAGCCGAGTACGGACCCGTCGCTCACCGGGGTGGATCCGGAACCGCTGTTCACCGACGATCCGCTCAGTGAACTGACCGCCCCACCGTCGTGAGCCGACTTTCGTCACGGACGGTAGGGTCTGCCTGTTGGTACGGAGTGCGGCGTTACGTGTCCGGTGCCGCTTTGCCCGCTGTTGGAGCGGTGCGCCCGGATGGCGTAGCCGCGCTTTCGAGACGGTTCGGTAGAGGAGAACACGGGTGAACCCTGGACAGATCGCCGCGCTCGTCGCGGCGGGGGCGTTCCTGATGCTGGTGCTCGTACTGGCCGTGCCCATCCTGCGGCTGCGTCACACGGTCGACGCCGCTACCCAGGCGATCAACGACCTGAACGACCGTACGGCGCCACTGTTGGGTAACGCGAACGCCACCATCGAGAACGTGAACGTGGCGCTCACGCAGGTGCACACCTCGTTGGACGGGGTGAACATCCAGCTCGCCAAGATCGACACGATGACCGGTCACGCGCAGAACGTCACCGCCAACGTCGCCAACCTCGCCACCGTGGTCTCCGCCGCGGCGGCGAACCCCCTGGTCAAGGTGGCCGCCTTCGGCTACGGCGTACGCAAGGCGGCCGCCGCCCGCCGGCACGCCGACACCGACCGCGAGGTACGGGCGACGCTCAAGCAGCAGCGCCGGGCAGCCAAGCGCGGCGACAACCGCTGACCTGGTGCCGGGTTCACCGGAGCGGGGAGAGAGGATAAGGCCATGAGGCGATTGCTCTGGCTGGGCATCGGGCTCGCCGTCGGGGCGCTGGTCGTCCGCAAGGTGACCCGGACCGCCCAGTCGTACACACCGGGCGGCATCGCCACGTCGCTTTCGGCATCCGCCGGTGGCGCGGTCGAGTCCCTGCGTGGCTTCATCGACGACGTTCGGGCCGGCATGGCCGAACGCGAGCAGGAGATCCACAACGCCTTCGCCGAGGGCGTGGCGTTCGACGACCAATTCGCCGACCTGCGCGGGGACCCGCGGATCGGCGACCACGAGATTTTCCCGGAGGATGGCTCCCGATGAAAACGGCGGAGATCAAGCGGCGGTACCTGGCGCATTTCGAGGCGAATGGCCATGCCGTGGTGCCGTCCGCTCCGCTGCCCGCCATCAACGATCCGAACCTGTTGTTCGTGAACGCGGGCATGGTGCAGTTCGTGCCGTACTTCCTGGGGCAGCAGGCGGCGCCGTACCAGCGGGCGGTGTCGGTGCAGAAGTGCATCCGTACGCCGGACATCGACGAGGTCGGCAAGACCAGTCGGCACGGGACGTTCTTCCAGATGAACGGGAACTTCTCGTTCGGGGACTACTTCAAGTCCGGGGCGATCAGCCTGGCCTGGGACCTGATCACGAAGTCGCAGGCCGACGGCGGGTTCGGGCTGGATCCGGAGCGGATCTGGCCAACCGTCTACCTCGACGACGACGAGGCGTTCGAGCTGTGGCACAAGCAGGTCGGGGTGCCGGCGGAGCGGATCGTGCGGCGGGGCAAGAAGGACAACTTCTGGTCGATGGGCATTCCCGGCCCGTGCGGGCCGTGCTCGGAGATCTTCTACGACCGGGGACCGGAGTTCGGCGCGCAGGGCGGTCCGGAGGTCGACGAGGACCGCTACATGGAGTTCTGGAACCTGGTCTTCATGCAGTACGAGCGGGGTGCGGGCGCCGGCAAGGAGGACTTCCCGATCCTCGGTGACCTGCCGGCGAAGAACATCGACACCGGCATGGGCCTGGAGCGGATGGCCTCGATCCTCCAGGGTGTCGACAACCTGTACGAGATCGACGAGGTGCGGCCGATCCTGGACCGGGCGGCGGAGCTGACCGGAAAGCGGTACGGCGCCCACTCGGGTCACGCGGCCAGCGAGTCGCACCCGGACGACGTACGGCTGCGGGTGATCGCCGACCACGTGCGGACCGCGCTGATGCTGATCGGTGACGGGGTGACCCCGTCGAACGAGGGTCGCGGTTACGTGCTGCGGCGGATCATGCGCCGGGCGATCCGTTCGGTGCGGCTGCTCGGCTGGCAGGAGCGGGCCCTGCCCGAGCTGCTGCCGGTGGCCCGGGACTGCATGTCGCCGTCGTACCCGGAGCTGGCCGAGGACTTCGACCGGATCTCGCAGTACGCGTACGCCGAGGAGGACGCGTTTCTGTCCACCCTGCGGGCGGGCACCACGATCCTGGACACCGCGATCGCGGAGTCGAAGTCGGCGGGCAAGCCGGCGCTGACCGGTGAGCGGGCGTTCCAGCTGCACGACACGTACGGCTTCCCGATCGACCTGACCCTGGAGATCGCCGCCGAGCAGGGGCTGACGGTCGACGAGGACGGCTTCCGCCGGCTGATGGCCGACCAGCGTTCCCGGGCCAAGGCCGACGCGCAGGCGCGCAAGACCGGACACGTGGACCTGTCCGCGTACCGCGGGGTGCTGGACAACGGCGGACCGGTCACCTTCACCGGCTACACCGAGGTCAGCCGCGAGTCCAAGGTCCGCGCCCTGCTCGCCGGGGCCGGCGTGCCGGTCGAGGTGGCGGGGGAGGGCGAGACGGTCGAGCTGGTGCTCGACACCACCCCGTTCTACGCCGAGGGCGGCGGCCAGCAGCCCGACCTGGGCCTGATCACGGTCGGCGGCGGGCAGGTCGAGGTGCTCGACGTGCAGCAGCCGGTGCCCGGTCTGATCGTGCACCGGGCCCGGGTGGTCCGGGGCGAGGTGCGTACGGGTGAGGCCGGTCTGGCCGAGATCGACGTGACCCGGCGCCGGGCCATCTCCCGGTCGCACACCGCGACCCACCTGGTGCACCAGACCATGCGGAACTTCCTCGGTGAGTCGGCGACCCAGGCGGGTTCGCTCAACGCGCCCGGCCGGCTGCGGTTCGACTTCAACACCCCGACGGGCGTCTCGCCGAGCGTGCTCGCCGACGTCGAGCAGCAGGTCAACGAGGTTCTCCTGTCCGACCTCGAGGTGCACGCCTTCATCACCTCGCAGGCCGAGGCCCGTCGGCTCGGCGCGATGGCGCTCTTCGGCGAGAAGTACGGCGAAGAGGTGCGGGTGGTCGAGGTCGGTGACTACGCCCGTGAACTCTGCGGCGGTACGCACGTGGCCCGTTCCGGTCAGCTCGGCCTGGTGAAGATCCTCTCCGAGTCGTCGATCGGCTCGGGCGTACGCCGGGTCGAGGCCCTGGTCGGCATCGACGCGTTCCGCTTCCTGGCCAAGGAGCACCTGCTGGTGTCCCGGCTGGCCGATCTCTACCGGGTGCCGAACGAGCAGGTGGCCGACCGGGTCGAGCAGACCGTGTCGCAGCTGCGGGACGCGGAGAAGGAGCTGGAGAAGCTCCGGGCGCAGATGGTGCTCGGCGGGGCGGCGGCGTTCGCGGCCGGTGCCCGCGACGTACGCGGGGTGGCCTTCGTCGGCGTCGAGGCGCCGGAGGGTGCGGCCGGCAACGACGTACGGACCCTGGCGCAGGAGATCCGCGGCAAGATCGACGCGGCTCGTCCCGCGGTGGTCGCGGTGGCGGCCCGCTCCGGTGGCAAGGCCTCGCTGGTGGTGGCGCTGAACGCCGCCGCCAAGGGACGCGGCCTGTCCGCGGGTGACCTGGTCAAGGCGGCGCTGTCCGGTCGGGGCGGCGGCAACGCCGACCTGGCCCAGGGCGGCGGGGTGCCGGCGGACCAGGCGCCGACGCTGCTCGGGACCGTGGAAAAGGCAATCGCCGAGGCGTGATGGATTGCTCGGAGGCAGATCGTCGTGGTCAGATCGTGAACCACGGCGGTCTGCTTTCCGTATGCAGCGAGGGGAGGTCAATCGGTATGGGGCATTTCTCGCCCGGTGTACGGCTCGGCGTCGACGTCGGAAAGGTACGGGTGGGCGTGGCGATCTGCGACCCGGACGCCATTCTGGCCACTCCGCTGATCACCCTGGCCCGTGACCTCGCCACGGACGAGAAAGCGGTTCCGGCGGACATCTCGGAATTGGCGCATCTCGTCGCGGAGCATCGAAGTGTCGAGGTGGTCGTCGGGTTACCGGTGAATCTTGCCGGGGTGCACGGCCCGGCGGCGATCCACACCAAGGCGTACGCCAGCCGACTGGCCGAGGTGATTGCCCCCGTTCCGGTGACTCTCACGGACGAGAGGATGTCGACGGTCGTGGCTACCCGTAGGCTGTCCGAGCGAGGCGTTCGGGGGAAGCGTCAACGCGCTGTGGTCGATCAGGCGGCCGCAGTCGAGATCCTGCAGAGCTGGCTAGACGGGCAGCGGAGGCGGACCAGATGATCGACGACTTGGAGCTCGCGTTCGACGAGCGAACCGAGAAGGGACAACACCGGCGCGGTGGCGTACGCGACCGGAAGCGCAAGGGTCGTGGTGGCCGGGGCAAGACCGTGCTCGCCCTGGTGCTGCCTCTTGTCCTGCTCGCCGTACTCGGCGGTGGTGTCTGGTACGCCGGCGACCGGATCCAGGGGCTGTTCGGTGCGCCCGACTACGAGGGCGCCGGCACCGGACAGGTCGTGATCGAGATCAAGGACGGCGATTTCCTCGCCGACATCGGCAACACCCTGGTCACCCAGGGGGTGGTCAAGAGCCCCAAGGCGTTCGTCACCGCAGCCGAGAAGAACTCGGCGAGCACCGGTATCCAGCCGGGCTTCTACCAGGTGCGCAAGCAGATGTCGGGCGAGGCCGCGCTGACCCTGCTGCTGGACCCGAAGACCAGGGTGACGAACAAGGTCACCATCCGCGAGGGTCTGACCGCCAAGCAGGTCTACAAGAAGCTCGAGGAGACCACCAAGATCCCGGTGGCGGAGTTCGAGGCGGCGGCGAAGGACCCGATCGCGCTCGGCATCCCGGACTTCTGGTTCAAGCGCAGCGACAACAAGAAGGTCACCCCGTCGATCGAGGGCTTCCTTTTCCCGGATACGTACGACCTGCCGCCGAACGCCACCGCCGAGGGCATCCTCAAGGAAATGGTGCAGGGATTCCTCACCGTCGCCGGCCAGATCAAGTTCACCGACGTGGTGCAGGAGAAGTTGGGCGGTGTCACCCCGTACGAGGCGTTGATCGTGGCCTCGCTCGCCCAGGTCGAGGCGGGTAACCCCGACGACCTCGGCAAGGTCGCCCGGGTGGCGTACAACCGGCTGTTCAAGCCGAACGCCGAGGTGCCGTGCGAGTGCTTCGAGATGGACGTGACGGTCAACTACTGGTTCGACGTCCGGGGGCTGCCGACCAAGTCGTCGAAGGACATGACCGCGAAAGAGTTGGACGACCAGAAGAATCCGTACAACCGGAAGCTGAAGGGGTTCATCCCCACCCCGATCGACAACCCCGGCAAGCTGGCGTTGCAGGGGGCGATGGATCCGCCGAAGGGCGACTGGTACTTCTTCGTGGCGGTCGACAAGCAGGGGCATTCGGAGTTCGCCAAGACCAACGCCGAGCACCTGCGTAACCAGCAGAAAGCCCGAGAGAACGGCGTGCTCTGAGTGGTCGTGGCCCGACGCGCGGCGGTGCTGGGTAAGCCGATCTCGCATTCCCTCTCGCCCGTGATCCACAACGCGGGTTACCACGCGGCCGGCCTGACCGGTTGGTCGTACAGTGCGATCGAGTGCGCCGAGGCCGAGCTACCGGATCTGGTGGCCGGTCTCGGCGCCGAGTGGGCCGGGCTGTCGTTGACCATGCCGCTGAAAGAGGTCGGGCTCGCGGTGGCCGGCGAGGTCTCGCCGGTCGCCGCCGCCGTCGGTGCCGCCAACACCCTGGTACGCCGACCCGACAACTCCTGGTACGCCGACAACACCGACGTCCCCGGCATGGTGGAGGTGCTTCGGGCGGCCGGGGTGCCGGCCGGCGCCACGGTGACCGTGCTCGGTGCGGGTGGCACCGCGCGGGCGGCACTGGCCGCGGCCGTCCAACTCCAGGCGGAGCGGGTGACCGTGGTGGCCCGCCGGTCGTCGGCGATCGACGAACTCCGGCCGGTGGCGCGCAAGCTGGGGATATCGCTGGTCCCGGCGGACTGGACCGACGCACCCAAGCAGGCACTGGCGGACGTGGTGATTTCCACCGTGCCGAAGGGTGTCGCCGATCCGCTCGCCGGACAGATCTCCTGGCTGCCGTCGACGGTGCTCTTCGACGCGCTCTACGACCCGTGGCCGACGCCGCTGGCCGCCGACGCCCGTGCGGCGGGGTGCCGGATCGTCTCCGGACTCGACCTGCTGCTGGCCCAGGCGGTCGGCCAGTTCGAACACTTCACCGGCGTGACCGCACCCGTCGCGGCGATGCGTACGGCGCTGTTTTCCGCTCACGCCGCAGCCTGACGCTCCGGCTGTCGCCCCGACGTTCCAGCGCACGGCGAGCGTCGAGGTTTCCGACCGTGAAAAGATCTTTACTCGCTGTGTGCCGATTGGTAGGTCTGGCCGTCCGTACACCGAGACGGGGCGGTGGGGCTCGCCGGAGGCTGATCCCGGGCGTGCCAGACTGGGCAACTGGCATGTGGGCGGCGTCCGGTAGGACCCAGGACGACCCGGCCCGGCACCGCATGGAAAAGGGAAAGGTTCGCTGCCTTGTTGCGCTGGTTGACCGCGGGTGAATCGCACGGCCCCGCCCTCGTCGCGCTCCTCGAAGGGGTGCCCGCCGGGATCGAGGTGACCAGCGAGGAGATCGTCCGCGAGCTGGCCCGCCGTCGGCTCGGCTACGGCCGGGGCGCGCGGATGGCGTTCGAGCGGGACGAGATCGAGATCATCGGTGGCGTACGGCACGGGGTCACCCTGGGCAGCCCGGTCGCCGTGCGGATCGGGAACTCCGAGTGGCCGAAGTGGCAGACCGTGATGTCCGCCGACCCGGTCGACCCGGAGGAACTGGCCAGCCAGGCACGCAACGCCCCGCTGACCCGTCCCCGCCCCGGTCACGCCGACCTTGCCGGAATGCAGAAGTACGGTCACACCGACGCCCGCCCGATCCTGGAGCGGGCCAGTGCGCGGGAGACCGCCGCCCGGGTCGCCGTCGGCACCGTGGCGAAGGCGCTGGTCCGGCAGGGGCTCGGCATCGAGATCGTGTCGCACGTGGTCGAGTTGGGCTCGGTCGCGGCCAAGCCCGGCCTGCAACCCCGTCCCGAGGACGCCGAGCGGATCGACGCCGACCCGCTGCGCTGTCTCGACCCGGAGGCGAGTGCCCGGATGGTGGCCGAGGTCGACGCCGCCAAGAAGGACGCGGACACGCTCGGCGGCATCGTGGAGGTGCTGGCGTACAACGTGCCGCCGGGTCTGGGCAGTCACGTGCAGTGGGACCGCAAGCTCGACGCCCGGCTCGCGACCGCGCTGATGTCGATCCAGGCGATCAAGGGCGTGGAGATCGGTGACGCCTGGCTCCAGGCCCGCTCGCGCGGGTCGGTCGCGCACGACGAGATCGTGCCTACCGCGACCGGGGTACGCCGGGTCACCGACCGCGCCGGGGGTCTGGAGGGCGGCATGACCACCGGAGAACCCCTTCGGGTACGCGCCGCGATGAAGCCGATCTCGTCGCTGAACCGGGCCCTGGCCACGGTCGACGTGACCACCGGTGAACCGGCGACCGCGATCAACCAGCGTTCCGACGTGTGCGCGGTGCCGGCCGCCGCCGTGGTCGCCGAGGCGATGGTGGCGTTGGTGCTGGCCGAGGCGGCGACGGAGAAGTTCGGCGGCGACTCGATCGCCGAGATCCGACGTAACCTCGGCGGCTACCTGGACCACCTGGTGATCCGCTGATGGCCCCGATCTGCGTCCTGGTCGGCGCACCCGGATCCGGCAAGACCAGCACCGGTCAGGTCCTCGCCACCGCACTCGGCGTCGGCTTCCGGGACACCGACCTCGACATCGAGGCGACCGCAGGCAAGCCGATCCCGGAGATCTTCGTCGACGAGGGCGAGGACCATTTCCGTACGCTCGAACGAGACGCCGTGCTGGCCGCGCTGGGTGAGTTCGACGGGGTGCTCGCCCTCGGCGGCGGCGCGATCCTGGCCGAGTCGACCCGCGCGGCGCTGGCCGGGCACACCGTGGTCTACCTGTCGGTGGAGTTGACCGACGCGATCCGGCGGGTCGGGCTCGGCGCGGGCCGACCGCTGCTCGCGATCAACCCGCGCGCCACCCTCAAGTACCTGCTCGACCAGCGGCGACCGCTCTACCAGGAGGTCGCCGCGCACACCGTGATCACCGACGGTCGTACGCCGGAGCAGGTGGCCGACGAAATCCTGCACCTGCTCAAGGCGTAAGCGCCTAGGCGGAGGCGATCGAGTCGAGCAGGTCGGCCAGACGTTTCGGCTCGCTGAGCATCGGCCAGTGGCCGGTCGGCAGCCCGTGGATGTCCGCCCCGGCCAGCTCGGCGAACATCGGCACCCCCTGATCGATCATCGAGCGGACCACCTCCACCGGGAAGGTGCAGGCCACCAGTGTGGTCGGCACCGCCCGTCCTCCCGTACGCCGGACCGGGTCGGTGGCGGTCCGCAAAGGTTGCGGGGTGGCCCGCGCCCGCAGCAGCGCCAACGCCGGCTCGTCGAGCCCGGCCAGGTTCTCCGGATCGGCGGCCGGATCCCAGGCCGGCGGCGGTAGCTGACCGTCCCGGACCAGGCTGCGGGTGCGGTCCTGTTCCTCCGGCGGGTTGGTGTCGAACTGGGAGACGCCGTCGGGCAGCGGTGCGCTGTCGACGTAGACCACCCGGGCGATCCGGTCCGGGATCCGGTCCGCGGCCTGGGTGACCGGCAGACCGCCGCCGGAGTGGCCGACCAGCACCACGTCCCGCAGGTCCGCGGCCTCGATCAGCCCGACGATGTCGGCGGTGTGGGTCTCCAGGTCCACCTCGGGGCCGAGCTGGTGGGCGCGGTCGGCGAGCCCGGTCAGGGTCACCGGGTGGACCTCGTGGCCGTCCGCCCGCAGCGCGGCGGTCACGTCCTGCCACGCCCACGCGCCCAACCAGAACCCCGGAACCAGTACGAACGTGCTCATCCCCGTGTCTCCCGTCGCTCGATGTCGTCTGGTGAAACCGTACGATCGAATCCGGGCAGGATCGGTCCGGTATTGGAGAGTGGTCTGTGTCACATCCCGCCGCTCGGGTGCTGGGCCTGCTCGAACTGCTCCAGAGCCAGCACCGGCTCACCGGGGCGGAACTCAGCGCCCGCCTCGGCGTCGACGAGCGCACCGTCCGCCGCTACGCCCGCACCCTGGAGGAACTCGGCATCCCGGTGACCGCCGCCCGGGGACGGTACGGCGGCTACCGGCTGCTGCCCGGTTACA
Organism: Micromonospora sp. NPDC049523; assembly: GCF_040676775.1. Classification (NCBI taxonomy): domain Bacteria; kingdom Bacillati; phylum Actinomycetota; class Actinomycetes; order Micromonosporales; family Micromonosporaceae; genus Micromonospora; species Micromonospora sp. NPDC049523. The sequence continues at coordinate 212,571 of NZ_JBFAPP010000012.1, forward strand.
AGCTGCCGCCGCTGATGCTCACCGACGACGAGGCGGTGGCGGTGGTGCTCGGGCTGGTCGCGGCGGAACAGCTCGGCCTCGGCACCGAGGCACCCGCGACCGCCGTCGCGCTCGGCAAGATCAGTCGGGTGCTGCCGGAGGCGCTGGCCGACCGGCTCAGCGCCGTACGGCAGACGCTCGGCTTCACCGCCAGGCGGCGTACGGAGACGGTCGGTCCGGCGGCGAGTGTGCTGCTCACCCTCGGGGCGGCGACCCGGTCCCGCCGTCGGGTCAGCCTGACCTACCGCTCGTGGCGGGGCGAGGACTCCCGCCGCGACCTGGACCCGTACGGCCTGGTCTTCCACGCCGGCCGCTGGTACGTCACCGGCCACGACCACCGCCGTGACGAGATCCGCACGTTCCGCCTCGACCGGATTGCCGCCGTCGAACCGTCGACGGACCCCACGGGCGGGACATCGGCCGACGGGGGAGCGGGGCAGTTCACCGTGCCGGAGGGGTTCGACCCGGTCGGACACGTGGCCCGGTCGCTGGCCGGAGTGCCGTACACCTGGTCGGTCGAGGTGCTGCTGGAAACCGACCTGACCGAGGCCCGTCGCCGGATCCCACCGAGCGTGGCCGAGCTGACCGAGGCGCCGGACGGGGTGCTGGTACGCGCCCGAGCGGAGAACCTGGACGGGATGGCCCAACTGCTCGCCGGGCTCGGCTGGCCGTTCACCATCCTGCGCCCGGACGAGTTGCGTACCGCGCTGGCCGAACACGCCACCCGGCTCGCCGCCCTCGCCGCCCGCCATCCGGACACCTGAGCGCACGCCCGCCACCCGGACACTTGAGCCGCTGCCCGCCATCCGGACACCTGAGCGGCCGGTTGCACAACACCCCGACGGGGGCGCACTAGGCTCGGCCCCGATGGACGAGTTGACGAAGATTTCGATCGGCGGCGAGCAGACGTACGACGTCCTCGTCGGCCGGGACCTGCTCGATAGCCTGCCGGCGCTGCTGCCCGGCGCGGACCGGGTCGCCGTGCTCCACGCACCACCGCTCAAGGCGTTGGCCGACGCGCTCGCCGAACAGGTTCGCGCCGACGGGCGTACGCCGCTGCTGGTCGAGGTGCCGGACGCGGAGGCGGGCAAGAACATCGACATCGCCGCCCGCTGCTGGGACCGGCTCGGGGCGGCCGGCTTCACCCGTACCGATGCGGTGGTGGGGGTCGGCGGCGGCGCGGTCACCGACCTGGCCGGCTTCGTGGCCGCCTGCTGGCTGCGCGGGGTCCGGTGGGTGGCGGTGCCGACCTCGCTGCTCGGCATGGTCGACGCGGCCGTGGGCGGCAAGACCGGGATCAACACCGGGGCGGGAAAGAACCTGGTCGGAGCGTTCCACCCGCCGGCCGGGGTGCTCTGCGACCTGGCCACCCTGGACACCCTGCCCCCGGTCGACCTGGTCGCCGGGCTGGCGGAGGTGGTCAAGTGCGGCTTCATCGCCGACCCGGTCATCCTCGACCTGGTCGAGGCCGACCCGGTCGCGGCCACCCGGCCCGGGGCGCCGGTGGTACGCGAGTTGATCGAGCGGGCCATCCAGGTCAAGGCCGACGTCGTCTCCGGGGACCTGCGCGAGTCCGGGGTACGCGAGGTCCTCAACTACGGGCACACGCTGGCGCACGCGATCGAGAAGGCCGAGGGCTACCGGTGGCGGCACGGCCACGCGGTTTCCGTCGGTCTGGTCTACGCCGCCAACCTGGCCCGGCTCGCCGGCAGGCTCGACCCGCTCACCGCCGAGCGGCACCGCAGCGTGCTCGAACTGCTCGACCTGCCGACCGGCTACCGGGCGGACGCGTGGCCGGACCTGCTGGCCACGATGCGGGTGGACAAGAAGGCACGCGGCGCCCGGCTGCGTTTTGTCGTACTCGACGGGCTGGCCCGGCCGGCGATCCTGGAGGGGCCGGACGAGGACCTGCTGCGCGCCGCGTACGACGAGGCGGTGGCCCGGTGACGAAGGTGTACGTCCTCAACGGACCCAACCTCGGCCGGCTCGGCACCCGCCAGGTCGACGTGTACGGGCTGACCAGCTACGCCGGGCTGGTCGACCTCTGCGAGCGCACCGGGCGGGAACTCGGCCTCGACGTCGAGGTACGGCAGACCGACGCCGAGCACGAACTGCTCGGCTGGCTGCACACGGCCGCCGACGAGCAGGCCGCGGTGGTGCTCAACCCGGCCGCCTGGTCACATTATTCGTACGCGGTCCGCGACGCCTGCGCCATGCTCCGTGGGCCGCTGGTCGAGGTGCACATCTCCAACATCCACACGCGGGAGGAGTTCCGGCACCACTCGGTCGTCTCCGCGGTCGCCACCGGCGTGATCGCCGGACTCGGCGTGGACGGCTACCGGCTCGCGCTGGTCCACCTCGCCGACCGGCTGGCCGCCGACCGGGCTGCCGCCGAGCCGTTGGACGCCGAGTGAGCCGTTGCCGGTTGGCTGGTCGGCCACCGATACGCCGCTGACGGGTCGGCCGCTGACCGTTCGGCCGCTGACCGTTCGGCCGCCGATTGGGAGGCCGCCGATCGGGAGGCCGACCAGTAGCGCCAGGCTGATCCAGACGTAGGCGTTGGCGCCGACCAGCCCGACGGGCCCGCTGGGGTCGTCCCACCAGAGCCAGACCACGCTGCTGCACAGCAGGACGTACGCCACCACGGTGGCGGTGCCGAGCCGGCGCCTGCGCGGGCCCGGTCCGGCGCTCAGTGCCGCGTTGCCGAGAACCGCGAGCGCGGGCAGCAGCCAGACCAGGTGGTGCACCCAGGTGATCGGGCTGACCAGGCAGCCGACGATCCCGGTGAGGGCGAAGCCGGCGAGCGGGTCGTCGGCGCGGGCGGCCCGGCGTACCCGGATCGCCCATGCCACGAGCACGGCCAGGACCACGGCCAGCCAGACGCCCTTGCCCAGGTTCGGGTCGAGCCGGGTCAGCAGGCCCCGCAGCGACTGGTTCGACACGTAGCCCAGGTCGCCGACCCGGTCGGTGTCCCACAGCGCGTGCGTCCAGAACACGTACGACGGGTGCGGCGCCAGTACGGCGGCGAGAGCGGTCGCGCTCGCGGCGGTGCCGGCGGCCACGGCGGCGGCCCGCCACCGTCCCACCAGCACCAGGTAGACGATGAACACCGCCGGGGTCAGCTTGATCGCCGAGGCGAGACCGATGCCGATCCCGGCGAACCGGTGCCGGTCGCCTCGGGACAGCATGAGGTCGGTCAGCACCAGGGCCAGCAGCAGCAGGTTGACCTGTCCGAAACTGACCGTGTCCCGGACCGGTTCGTAGACCGCCACCGCGCACCCGGTCAGCGCGTACGCGTACCAGCGTGGCCAGTCGTGCCGCCGGGCGATCGGGTTGAGCAGCCAGTGGACCACCAGCCCGGCGGCGGCCACGTTGACCACGATGCTGGTGACGATCGCCGCCGGCCAGCCGACCAGTGCCAGCGGGCTCATCACCAGCGCCGCGAACGGCGGGTAGGTGAAGCCGTACCGGGTGCCGGGGCGCAGGTAGTCGTAGAGCTGACCGCCGTCGCGCAGCCAGTGGATGACCGCGCCCTGGTAGACGCCGACGTCGAAGAAGCCCCGGTGTACCGGGACGGTGGCCAGGAACACCGCGCAGGCGGCAACCAGCGGGCCGATCAGCAGCACCCGGTCGCGGGTACGGCGGGGAGCCCGAAGTCGGCTCATCGTGCTCCTCCGGAGGGGGACGGGTCCGACGCGGCCAGCCGCTGCGCGGGTACGCGTGCGGGCAGGTGCGGGTGTGGGTCGGGCAGGCGGTCCAGGTCGCCTCGCCGGGGTGCCGGCAGCGCAGCCCCGGGTACGGCGGCCGGGGCGAGCCGGAACCGGCCCCGGTGATGCAGTCCGAGGACCAGCAGTACGGCCAGCGCGCCGCCGAGGGCCACCTGGGCCAGCTCGGCGAGCCCCGGCGCGTACCCGTCCGGCAGGACGACCAGGGCCAGTACGGCACACGCGATCGCGGCCCATCGGCGCAGCCGCCCGTCGGCCGCGGCGACGGCGATCGGCACCAGCCCCCAGAGCAGGTACCAGGGCCGGACGGCGGGGCCGAAGAACACCAGCGCGCCGAGGCCGAGCCCGAGGGCGTACACCGGTCCGAGTTCGTCGCGGCGCAGCCAGAGCAGCAGCCCGGCGGCGAGTGCCACGGCCAGACCGGCCCACCGCCAGAACGAAACCGCGTGCGGGGCCACGTCCGCGCCGATCAGCTCCAGCAGGGCGCGGGTGGCCCGGCCCAGCGCACTGCTCACCGACCAGTTCGCGGCCGAGACCGGGGTGTCCAGGGCGGTGATCCAGCCGTACCCGGTGCCGGCCACGGCGGTGACCAGCACCGTCGTGCCGACCGCCACCACGGCGGTGCCGAGCAGTGCCCGGACGGTCCGCCAGCGGCCGGCGAGCTGCCCGGCCCACAGCGGTGCGACGAACACCAGCGCGACCAGGGCCGGCGCCTTCACCAGGGCGGCCAGGGTCAGCAACGCGGTGCCGAGCGCCGGCCGGTGGGCCACCGCCGCGGCCAGCCCGGCGCCGAGCAGCCCCACCATCAGGGCGTCGTTGTGCGCGCCGCCGACCAGGTGGATGAGGACCAGCGGGTTGAGCACGCCGAGCCAGAGCGCCGCCGCCGGGTCGACCCCGCAGCGCCGGGCCAGGCCGGGCACGACCGCGGCGAGCAGGACCACGCCGAGCACCGCGACCATCCGCAGGCCGAGCACGCCGAGGGCCACGTGGGTGCCGGTCACGGCGGCAACCGCCGTGGCCAGGACCAGGAAAACCGGGCCGTACGGGGTGGTGGTGTGCTGCCAGATCGCCGGCACCTCGGCGGCGAGTGGGCCGCCGAGGGTGGCCGGCCCGTGTCGGTAGACGTCCAGCCCGGCGCCGACCATCGCGCCCTGGGCCAGGTAGCTGTAGACGTCGCGGCTGAAGATCGGCGGCGCGATCAGCAGTGGTGCCGCCCACAGCGCCAGGGTGACGAGCAGGGCCGCCGGGCGGGGCGGGTGCTCGTCGCGGACCAGCCGGCCGAGCCGCCACCAGGCGGCGACGAGCAGCGCCAGCCCGAAGGTGGCGCAGACCAGGCCGAGTCCCGGATGCCGGCGCAGTTCGTCCAGGACGGGGAAGGGGCCGCGGGTCGGCAGCGCACCGGCTCCGGCGGCGCCGAGGGCCAGCAGGGTCACCCCGGCCACTCCCAGAGCACGGCAGCGGGCGAGCACGGAGAGTCGGGTGACCGGGTTCGGCACCCGTGCACGCTGTCAGCGACGGATGTCCCGGACCCGACCGCGAGTTGTCCGGCGCGTGACGCCCACGCGTCCGGTCTCGATCAACCGCCCGTACCCGTGCCAGCGCGGAGGGCGTCCCGGCAAGTAGACTCGTTAGGTCTGTCCGCCAATTGAAGATCAAGGCAGGAAATGGCCACCACCAACGACCTCAAAAACGGTCTGGTCCTCAACCTCGACGACCAACTCTGGGCTGTCGTGGAGTTCCAGCACGTCAAACCCGGCAAGGGTGGTGCGTTCGTGCGCACCACATTGAAGAACGTGCTGTCCGGCAAGGTCGTCGACAAGACGTTCAACGCGGGCACCAAGGTCGAAACGGCCACCGTCGACAAGCGGACCATGCAGTACCTCTACGCCGACGGCGAAGACTATGTCTTCATGGACCTGGAGACCTACGACCAGATCCAGGTGCCCGGCACCACGGTCGGCGACGCGGCGAACTACCTGCTGCCCGAGGCCGAGGCGATCGTCGCCACCCACGAGGCGGTCCCGCTCTACATCGAGCTGCCGACCAGCGTGATCCTCGAGGTCACGTACACCGAGCCGGGTCTGCAGGGCGACCGGTCGACCGGCGGCAACAAGCCGGCGACGGTGGAGACCGGTGCGACCGTGCAGGTGCCGCTGTTCATCACCACCGGTGAGAAGATCAAGGTCGACACCCGCGACGGCCGTTACCTCGGCCGCGGCTGATGGCCGAGGGCCCCAAGCAACAAATGCCCGCGCGTCGCAAGGCGCGCAAGCGGGCGCTGGATGTCCTCTACGAGGCCGACCAGCGGGATCTGCCCCCGGTCGAGGTGCTGGCCGGTTATCTCCGACGGCTGACCCCGCCGCCGCCGGAGCACATGGAGTACGCGATCGGCCTGGTCGAGGGTGTGGCCGGGCAACTGGACCGGATCGACGAGCTGATCGCGAGCTACGCCGAGGGCTGGACGCTGGACCGGATGCCGGTCGTCGACCGCAACCTGGCCCGGATCGCCGTCTACGAGCTGCTCTACGTCGACGAGATCGACGACGCGGTGGCGATCAGCGAGGCGGTCGAGCTGGCCAAGCAGATGTCGACCGACGACTCGCCGCGCTTCCTGAACGGGATCCTCGGCCGGATCGCCGAGTACGCCACCCGCTGACCCGAGCCGTGGTCCGGCCCGTGCCTGCGCAGGGCGCGGGACGTCTCGGGGCGCGGGGACGCGGCAGGGCAGGTGGACGTGAAAAGGGGGCGCCCGGCAGGGCGCCCCCTTTCATACTGCCTTCGTGCTGTCCTGCGGTGGTACTCAGGAGGCGAAGAGCGCCCGCGGGTCGGCGACGAGTACGCCGTGCTCGGTCAGGCGCTCGATCAGCCCGGAGGGCGACGAGTCGTACACGATGGCGAGCGCGCGCAGGTCGTCCGCGCGGATCGACAACACCCGGCCGTTGTAGTCGCCCCGCTGCTGCTGGATGGCGCGGGCATAACGGGCGACGTACGCGAGCTCCTCGGAGGCCTCGTCGTAGAGGCGCTCCAGGTCCAGGACGATCTTGTTCGTGGGCTCGTGCCGGACCCCGCTGCCGTCCGGCAGCAGTTCCGCGACGGGCACCCGGTAGAAGTCCGCCAGCTCGGCGAGGCGCGAGACGGTGACCGCACGGTCACCACGCTCGTACGACCCGACGACGACGGCCTTCCAACGCCCGTTCGACTTCTCCTCCACCCCCTGCAGGGACAGCCCCTGCTGCTGACGGATAGAGCGCAGGCGGGCGCCCAACGACTTGGCGTATTCAGAGGGCATTCGGACACTCCCAGTGCTGGCTCGGGGATCTCCCCAGCGGTCGCTACGGAGCGTGACGGTACGGGGATTGCGACACGTGGTCAAGTGGTCGTTACCTTCCCGTTGGCAAGATCGTGGTCACGAAGCTGAAATCTTTTCGTTGACCGGACGGTCAGCGCCCCGCCCGGGCCCGCCGACCGCTCGCTGGTAACGTGGTGATCAGCCCCCGGCCTGACCGCGTGCGGTCCGGGCCGGATCCGACATCCTTTAACGACCCGTCCAGCGAGGCGGGGAAGGAGGTCCGCCGTGGCCTTCCCGCAGGCCGCCCAACCCCCGGTGGCTTCGCCACCGTCCGTGAAGGTCATCTTGACCAGCGCCGATCTGCAACGCGTGGTCGACCGGATCGCACACCAGATTCTCGAAAAGACCCAGGGCGCCGCCGACACCGTGCTGCTCGGGATTCCCACCCGGGGCGTGCCGCTGGCCCGCCGGCTGGCCGCCCGGATCAGCACCTTCGAGGGCATTCAGGTGCCCGTCGGTGTGCTCGATATCACCCTTTACCGCGACGATCTACGCCGGCACGCGACCCGGGCCATCGGGCCGACCGAGGTTCCGCCCGGCGGGGTCGACGGCAAGCGGGTGGTCCTGGTCGACGACGTCCTCTTCTCCGGACGCTCGGTCCGGGCTGCGCTGGACGCGCTGAGCGACCTCGGCCGCCCCAGTTCCGTACAACTTGCCGTGCTGGTCGACCGGGGCCACCGGGAACTGCCCATCCGGGCCGACTACGTAGGCAAGAACATCCCCACCGCGCTGGCCGAGAGCGTCAAGGTCACGCTCGCCGAGGTCGACGGTGCGGACGAGGTCAAGCTGTTCGGGAGGCCCACGCTGTGATCAGGCACCTGCTCTCCGGGGCCGACCTGGACGCGACCACGGCCACCCTGATCCTGGACACCGCCGCCGAGATGGCGACGGTGGCCGGGCGTGAGGTGAAGAAGCTGCCCGCGCTGCGCGGCCGGACCGTGGTCAACCTCTTCTACGAGGACTCCACCCGGACCCGGATCTCGTTCGAGGCGGCGGCGAAGCGACTCTCCGCCGACGTGATCAACTTTTCCGCCAAGGGTTCGAGCGTCTCCAAGGGCGAGAGCCTGAAGGACACCGCCTTGACCCTGCAGGCGATGGGCGCCGACGCGGTGGTCATCCGCCACCCCGCCTCGGGCGCCCCGCACCGGCTGGCCAACTGGGTCGACGGGGTGGTGGTCAACGCCGGTGACGGCACCCACGAGCACCCCACCCAGGCGCTGCTGGACGCGTACACGATGCGGTCGCGGCTGGGTCGGCTCGCCGGGCTGCAGGTGGCCGTGGTCGGCGACGTACTGCACAGCCGGGTGGCCCGCTCCAACGTGCTGCTGCTGTCCACCCTGGGCGCGAAGGTGACCCTGGTCGGGCCGCCGACCCTGATCCCGGTCGACATCGCCGCCGCGCTCGCGCCCGGCACCGACGTCTCGTACGACCTGGACTCGGTGCTGCCCAGCGCGGACGTGGTGATGATGCTGCGGGTGCAGCGCGAACGGATGGCCGACTCCTACTTCCCCTCCGCCCGCGAGTACGCCCGCCGCTACGGCCTGGACGGCCCCCGGTTCCGCCGGCTGCCGGACCACGCGATCGTCATGCATCCCGGCCCGATGAACCGGGGCATGGAGATCGCCCCGGAGGTGGCCGACTCACCCCGCTCCACCATCGTCGAACAGGTCACCAACGGGGTCTCCGTACGGATGGCCGTCCTGTATCTGCTCCTGGGGGGAAAGAACCAGTGAACCGTCCGCTCCTGGGGGGAACAACGTCATGAGTGCGTACCTGATCAAGGGCGCCCGGGTGGTCGGCGCCGAGCCGACCGACCTGCTGCTGCGCGACGGCCTGGTGGTCGCCACCGGCCGCAACCTCGACGCCCGCGACGCCGCGGTGGTCGACGCCGACGGCCTGGTGGCCCTGCCCGGCCTGGTCGACCTGCACACCCACCTGCGCGAGCCGGGCCGGGAGGACGCCGAGACGGTCGAGTCCGGCTCCCGCGCCGCCGCGCTCGGTGGTTACACCGCGGTCTGCGCGATGGCGAACACCTCGCCGGTCGCGGACACCGCCGGGGTGGTGGAACAGGTCTGGCGGCTCGGCCGGGAGGCCGGGCTGGTCGACGTGCAGCCGATCGGTGCCGTCACCGTCGGGCTCGGCGGGGAGCGGCTGGCCGAACTCGGCGCGATGGCCGACTCGGCCGCCCGGGTACGGATCTTCTCCGACGACGGGCACTGCGTCGCCGACCCGCGGCTGATGCGTCGGGCGCTGGAATACGTGAAGGCGTTCGACGGGGTGATCGCGCAGCACGCCGAGGAGCCCCGGCTGACCGAGGGCGCCCAACTGCACGAGGGCGAGGTCTCCACCCGGCTCGGACTGACGGGCTGGCCGGCCGTGGCCGAGGAAGCGATCATCGCCCGCGACGTGCTGCTCGCCGAGCACGTCGGCAGCCGGCTGCACGTCTGCCACGTCTCCACCGCCGGCAGCGTCGAGGTACTGCGCCAGGCCAAGGCCCGCGGGGTCCGGGTGACCGCCGAGGTCACCCCGCACCACGTGCTGCTCACCGACGAGCTGGCGGCAAGCTACGACCCGGTCTTCAAGGTCAACCCGCCGCTGCGTACGGCCACCGACGTGGCCGCCCTGCGGGCCGCCCTGGTCGAGGGGATCGTCGACATCGTCGCCACCGACCACGCGCCGCACGCGCTGGAGGACAAGGAATGCGAGTGGGCGTACGCCCGTCCGGGCATGCTCGGGCTGGAGACCGCCCTGCCGGTGCTGCTCTCGGTGCTCGGTGAGCGCTGGGACCTGATCGCCGACCGGATGTCCCGGACGCCGGCCCGGATCGCCGGGCTGACCGAGCACGGGCACGACCCGGCTCCGGGGGCGGTGGCCAACCTCACCCTGGTCGACCCGGCCGCACGCCGTACCGTCGACCCCGCTGAGCTGGCCAGCCGCAGCCGCAACACCCCGTACGCCGGCACCGTGCTGCCCGGCCGGATCGTGGCCACGTTCCTGCGCGGCGAGCCGACGGTGCTTGATGGAAAGGCAGTCAAATAATGCGACGCAGGCCCGCGATCCTCGTACTGGAGGATGGCCGGACGTTCCACGGTGAGGCGTACGGCAGTGTGGGGGAGACCTTCGGTGAGGCGGTCTTCAACACCGGGATGACCGGTTACCAGGAGACGCTGACCGACCCGTCCTACCACCGCCAGGTCGTGGTGCAGACCGCGCCGCACATCGGCAACACCGGGGTCAACGGCGAGGACGACGAGTCGGGCCGGATCTGGGTGGCCGGCTACGTGGTCCGCGACCCGGCCCGGATCGGCTCCAACTGGCGCGCGTCCGGAGGTCTGGAGGACCGGCTGGCCGCCGAGGGCGTGGTCGGCATCTCCGGCATCGACACCCGCGCGCTGACCCGACACCTCAGGGACTCCGGCGCGATGCGGGTCGGCATCTCCAGCCTCGACGACGACCCGCAGGCCCTGCTGGCCCGGGTCCGGGCCACCCCGGAGATGGTCGGTGCCGACCTGTCGGCCGAGGTGACCACGCCCAGGCCGTACACGGTCGACGCGCAGGGCACGCACCGGTTCACGGTCGCCGCGCTGGACCTGGGGATCAAGCGCAACGTGCCGCGCCGGCTCGCCGCCCGCGGTGTGACCACGCACGTCCTGCCGGCCTCGTCGAGCATGGAGGACCTGCTCGCCACCGGTGCGGACGCGGTCTTCTTCTCGCCCGGCCCGGGTGACCCGGCGACCGCCGACCACCCGGTCGCGCTGGCCCGCGAGGTGCTCAGCCGGCGGATCCCGCTGTTCGGCATCTGCTTCGGCAGCCAGATCCTCGGCCGGGCGCTCGGCTTCGGCACCTACAAGCTGGGCTACGGCCACCGGGGCATCAACCAGCCGGTGCTGGACCGGGTCACCGGACGGGTCGAGGTCACCTCGCACAACCACGGCTTCGCGGTCGACTGGCCGGGGCGCGAACCCGGCCAGGACGTGCCGGCGGGCCAGTTCATCGAGACCGACTTCGGCGCGGTCGAGGTCAGTCACGTCTGCCTCAACGACAATGTGGTCGAGGGCCTGCGGGCGAAGGACGTACCCGCTTTCACCGTGCAGTACCACCCCGAGGCAGCCGCCGGCCCGCATGACGCGGACTACCTCTTCGATCGCTTCGCGGAGCTGATCGAGGGCGAGCGGCAGCCGGGCGGGCGTGGCCAGGGCAACAAGAACGAGGGCGGGAACCATGCCTAAGCGGACCGATTTGCGCCACGTACTCGTGATCGGTTCCGGTCCGATCGTGATCGGGCAGGCCTGCGAGTTCGACTACTCCGGCACCCAGGCCTGCCGGGTGCTGCGCAGCGAGGGGCTGCGGGTCAGCCTGGTCAACTCGAACCCGGCGACGATCATGACTGACCCCGAGTACGCCGACGCCACCTACGTCGAGCCGATCACCCCGGACTTCGTCGAACTGGTCATCGCCAAGGAGCGGCCGGACGCGCTGCTGCCCACCCTGGGCGGCCAGACCGCGCTGAACACCGCGGTGGCGCTGCACGAGTCGGGTGTGCTGGAGAAGTACGGTGTCGAGCTGATCGGCGCCGACATCGACGCGATCCGCCGCGGCGAGGACCGGCAGCTGTTCAAGGAGGTCGTCGCCAAGGCGGGTGCCCGGATCGGCATCGCCGACCCGACCTCGCTGGTGCCGCGCTCGCGGGTCTGCCACTCGATGGACGAGGTCCGCCAGACCGTCGGCGAGCTGGGGCTGCCGGTGGTGATCCGGCCGTCGTTCACCATGGGCGGGCTCGGTTCCGGCATGGCGCACACCGACGAGGACCTGACCCGGATCGCCGGGGCGGGGCTGACCGCAAGCCCCGTGCACGAGGTCCTGATCGAGGAGAGCGTGCTCGGCTGGAAGGAGTACGAGCTCGAGCTGATGCGCGACCGGCACGACAACGTGGTGGTCGTCTGCTCGATCGAGAACATCGACCCGATGGGTGTGCACACCGGTGACAGCGTGACCGTGGCGCCGGCCATGACGCTCACCGACCGGGAGTACCAGCAGCTGCGTGACCTGGGCATCGCGGTGCTGCGTGAGGTCGGGGTGGACACCGGCGGCTGCAACATCCAGTTCGCGGTCAACCCGACCGACGGCCGGATCGTCGTGATCGAGATGAATCCCCGGGTCTCCCGCTCCTCGGCGCTGGCCTCCAAGGCGACCGGCTTCCCGATCGCCAAGATCGCCGCGAAGCTCGCCATCGGCTACACCCTGGACGAGATCCCGAACGACATCACCCTGCAGACGCCGGCCGCGTTCGAGCCGACGCTGGACTACGTGGTGGTCAAGATCCCTCGGTTCGCGTTCGAGAAGTTCCCCGGCGCCGACCCGGAGCTGACCACCACGATGAAGTCGGTGGGCGAGGCGATGAGCCTGGGCCGCAACTTCACCGAGGCGCTGAACAAGGCGATGCGCTCGATGGAGACGAAGGCGGCCGGGTTCTGGACCGTACCGGACCCGGTCGGGTCGACGGTCGAGTCCACCCTGACCGCCCTGGCTACCCCACACGACGGCCGACTGTACACAGTGGAGCGAGCGCTCCGGATGGGTGCCTCGGTCGCCGAGGTCTCCGCGGCCTCCGGCGGGATCGATCCCTGGTTCCTGGACCAGATCGCCTCCCTGGTCGACCTGCGCGAGGAGATCGTCGCGGCGCCCGTACTCGACGGGGCGATGCTGCGCCGGGCCAAGCGGGCCGGGCTGTCCGACCGGCAGATCGCCGCGCTGCGCCCGGAACTCGCGGCCGAGGACGGGGTACGCGTACTGCGGCAGCGGCTCGGGCTGCGCCCGGTCTACAAGACCGTCGACACCTGCGCGGCCGAGTTCGCCGCCACCACCCCGTACCACTACTCGTCCTACGACGAGGAGACCGAGGTCGCCGGCTCGGACCGGCCCAAGGTGCTGATCCTGGGCTCGGGGCCGAACCGGATCGGGCAGGGGATCGAGTTCGACTACTCGTGCGTGCACGCCGTACTGGCGTTGCAGGGCGGGCCGGTGCCGGGCGCACCCGGCACCGGGTACGAAACCGTGATGGTCAACTGCAACCCGGAGACCGTCTCCACCGACTACGACACCGCCGACCGGCTGTACTTCGAACCGCTCACCTTCGAGGACGTGCTCGAGGTCTGGCACGCCGAGGACAGCTCCGGCAAGGCGGCCGGCGGTCCCGGTGTGGTCGGGGTGATCGTGCAGCTCGGTGGACAGACCCCGCTCGGCCTGGCCCAGCGGCTCAAGGACGCCGGGGTGCCGATCGTCGGCACCTCCCCGGAGTCGATCAACCTGGCCGAGGACCGGGGCGCGTTCGGCGCGGTGCTCGCCCGAGCCGGCCTGCGAGCCCCCGAGCACGGCACCGCCACCTCGTACGACGAGGCCAAGGCGATCGCCGACGAGATCGGCTACCCGGTGCTGGTCCGGCCGTCGTACGTGCTCGGCGGGCGGGGCATGGAGATCGTCTACGACGACCCGACGCTGCGCGACTACATCGGCCGGGCGACCGACATCTCGCCGGACCACCCGGTGCTGGTCGACCGGTTCCTCGACGACGCGATCGAGATCGACGTGGACGCGCTCTGCGACGCCGACGGCGAGGTCTACATCGGTGGCGTGATGGAGCACATCGAGGAGGCCGGCATCCACTCCGGCGACTCGTCCTGCGCCCTGCCGCCGATCACCCTGGCGAGTTCGCACCTGGCCGCCGTACGCCGCTACACCGAGGCGATCGCCCGCGGTGTCGGCGTACGCGGCCTGCTCAACGTGCAGTACGCGCTCAAGGACGACGCCCTGTACGTGCTGGAGGCCAACCCGCGCGCCTCGCGTACGGTGCCGTTCGTCTCCAAGGCGACCGCGGTGCCGCTGGCCAAGGCGGCGGCCCGGATCATGCTCGGCGCCCGGATCGCCGACCTGCGCGCGGAGCGGCTGCTCCCGCCGACCGGGGACGGCGGCACGATGCCGGTCGACGCCCCGATCGCGGTCAAGGAGGCGGTGCTGCCGTTCAAGCGCTTCCGCACCCGCGCCGGCCAGGGCGTCGACTCGCTGCTCGGTCCGGAGATGAAGTCCACCGGTGAGGTGATGGGGATCGACGTGGCGTTCGGGCACGCGTTCGCCAAGTCCCAGGCGGCCGCGTACGGCTCGCTGCCGACCGCCGGCAAGGTCTTCGTGTCGGTGGCCAACCGCGACAAGCGCGCCATGATCTTCCCGGTGAAGCGGCTGGCCGATCTCGGGTTCGAGATCGTCGCCACCGTCGGCACCGGCGAGGTGCTGCGCCGGCACGGCATCTCCTGCGAGCTGATCCGCAAGCACTACGAGGAGGCCGGTGCCGGTCCGGACGCGGTCTCGCTGATCGCGGCCGGCGAGGTGGCCCTGGTCATCAACACCCCGCAGGGCTCGGGCGCCAGTGCCCGCTCCGACGGGTACGAGATCCGCAGCGCGGCGGTGACCGCGGACATCCCGTGCATCACCACCGTGCCGGGTGCGGCGGCGGCGGTGATGGGCATCGAGGCGCTGATCCGCGGCGACATGGCCGTACGCCCGCTGCAGGAGCTGCACGCCGCCCTGCGGGCCGGCGAGTGATCTTCGAGCGGGTGGTCCGCCCCGCGCTGTTCCGGCTCGGTGGCGGTGACGCCGAGACGGCACACGAGTGGACCCTGCACCGGCTGGCCGCCCTCTCCGGGCGGCCGGCCGCGCTGGCCGCGCTGCGGTCCGCGTACGCGGTGTCGGCGCCGCGCCGAGTCTTCGGGCTGGACTTCCCCAACCCGGTCGGGCTGGCCGCCGGGATGGACAAGAACGGCGTGGCGCTGCCGGCCTGGCCGGCGCTGGGCTTCGGTTTCGTCGAGGTCGGCACGGTCACCGCACACGCCCAGCCGGGCAATCCCCGGCCTCGGCTGTTCCGGCTGCCGCAGAGCACCGCGGTGATCAACCGGATGGGTTTCAACAACGACGGCGCGCAGGCACTGGCGCACCGGCTGGCGGCCGGGCCGGCGCTGCGTGTACCGCTGGGCATCTCGCTGGGCAAGTCGAAGGTGACCCCGCTGGACGACGCGGTGGGCGACTACGTCGCCTCGTACCGGGCGCTGCGGGAGCACGGTGACTACTTCGCGGTCAACGTCTCCTCGCCGAACACACCGGGTCTGCGCGCGTTGCAGGACCGTGCGCATCTCGACGCGCTGCTCGACGCCCTGGTGGGGGAGAAGCCGGTGCTGGTGAAGATCGCGCCGGACCTGACCGAGCCGGCCATCGCCGAACTGCTGCGGGTCTGTCTCGACCGGGGCGCGGCGGGTGTCATCGCCACCAACACCACGCTCGGCCGCGGCGGCCTCGCCGCCGCCGACGAACCCCGGGGTACGGAGACCGGCGGACTGTCCGGTCGGCCGCTGACCGTACGGGCCCGCGAGGTGGTCTCGTTCGTCCACCGGGAGACCGGCGGGGCGCTGCCGGTGATCGGGGTCGGCGGGATCATGGATCCGGACGACGCGAACCGCCTCTTCGACGCCGGGGCGAGCCTGGTGCAGCTCTACACCGGTTTCATCTATCGCGGGCCGGGTCTGGCTCGCGCGATCGCGCGGTCGGCCCGGCCATGAACCCCGCCGAGTTGCTCGCCGCCGACGCCGCGCACGTCTGGCACCCGTACGCGCCGATGCCCGCGACCACGCAGCCGTACCTGGTCACCGAGGCCGAGGGCGTACGCCTGCGCCTGGCCGACGGGCGTGAGCTGGTCGACGGCATGTCGTCGTGGTGGGCCGCGATCCACGGTTACCGGCATCCGGTGCTGGACGCGGCCGTGACCGGGCAACTCGGCCGGATGAGCCATGTCATGTTCGGCGGGCTGACCCACTCCCCGGCGATCGAACTGGCCCGCGACCTGGTCGACCTCACCCCGCCCGGACTGGAGCACGTGTTCCTCTGCGACTCCGGCTCGGTCAGCGTCGAGGTGGCGGTCAAGATGTGCCTGCAGTACCAGCTCGGCCGGGGTCGCCCGGAGCGGCACCGGCTGGCCACCTGGCGCGGTGGTTACCACGGGGACACGTTCCAGCCGATGAGCGTCTGCGATCCCGAGGGCGGAATGCACCACCTCTGGCGGGACGTGTTGCCGCGGCAGGTGTTCGCGCCCGTACCGCCGGCCGGTTTCGACGCGCCGGTCGACGAGGATTATGCGGCGATGCTGGCGGACCAGGTCGCCAGGCACGCGCACGAACTGGCCGCGGTCATCGTCGAGCCGGTGGTGCAGGGCGCCGGCGGCATGCGTTTCCACAATCCGCACTACCTACGGGTGCTGCGCGAGGTCACCGCGGCGCACGGGGTGTTACTCATCTTCGACGAGATCGCTACCGGTTTCGGTCGCACCGGTACGTTCTTCGCCGCCGAACACGCGGGTGTCACCCCGGACGTTCTCTGTCTCGGCAAGGCGCTCACCGGTGGCTACCTGAGCCTCGCGGCGGCGCTCTGTACGCCGGAGGTGGCCCGGGGGATCGGTGCCGGCGGCGTACTGGCGCACGGGCCGACGTTCATGGGCAACCCGCTCGCGTGTGCCGTCGCGAACGCCTCCATCGGGCTGCTGCGGGCCGGAAACTGGGCGGCCGAGGTTGCGAGGGTGCAGGCGGGTCTCCGGGCGGGTCTGGAGCCGTTGCGTGGCACGCCCGGCGTGGCGGACGTACGGGTGCTCGGCGCGATCGGTGTGGTGCAGCTCGACCACGAGGTCGACCTGCCGGCCGCCACCGCCGCCGCGGTCGACCGGGGCGTGTGGCTGCGCCCGTTCCGCGACCTGGTCTACACCATGCCGCCGTATGTGACGGACGACGGGGACCTGGCCCGGATCGGCGCGGGGGTGGCCGCCGCCGTCGCCGCGGGCTGACCCGCCGTCGCCACCCGCCGGCCACCGCCGCCACCGGTGGTCGCCGACATCCGGCCGGTCCGGTCACCGGGAGGTCGGTCGCCGGACCGCGTGAGGCTGCGTGCCGCACCGGCGACGCCGGATGCGTACCGGGAGGGCTGGAGCCGCGTCGCGCCCCGCGTCGCGGCGAGGAGAGGAGAGCGCGATGGAGAGCTTCGGGATCCGGCTGCACCGGGCGATGGCCGAGCGGGGGCCGCTCTGTGTGGGCATCGACCCGCACGGCGCGCTGTTGGAGCGCTGGGGGCTGCCCGACGACGTGACCGGGTTGGCGCGGTTCAGCGAGACGGTGGCCGAGGCACTGGGCGACCGGGTCGCGGTGGTGAAGCCGCAGTCGGCGTTCTACGAGCGCTTCGGGTCCCGAGGACTCGAGGTACTTGAGTCAACTATCCGACAGTTGCGAGATGCCGGAGCTCTTGTGCTTCTGGACGTCAAGCGTGGTGACATCGGCTCCACGGTGAGCGCGTACGCCGCCGCATACCTTGATCCATCCAGTCCTCTGTATGTCGATGCGATCACCGCGAGCCCGTATCTGGGCGTCGGCTCGCTCGCGCCGATGTTCGACACGGCGGCGGCGCACGGCGGCGGCGTCTTCGTGCTGGCGCTCACCTCCAATCCGGAGGGTCCGGCCGTGCAACACGCCCGCGCCGCCGACGGCCGGACTGTCGCGCAAACCGTGATCGACGAGATTTCCCAGCTCAACGCGGGTGCCGAGCCGCTCGGAAGTTTCGGGCTGGTGGTCGGCGCGACGATCGGCGAGACGGGCCACGACCTGTCCCGGGTGCACGGCCCGATGCTCGCGCCGGGTCTCGGCGCCCAGGGCGGGAGCGCTGCCGACCTGCGTACGGTCTTCGGTCGAGACCTGACCGGGGTGCTGCCGTCGTACTCCCGCGAGGTGCTCGGGCACGGCCCGGACCGGTCCGCGCTGCGCGCCGCCGCGGACCGCGCGCTGGCCGATTGTCGGGCCGTACTCGACCGCGCCGGTGAGTGATAGCTCGGTCACGGTCGCATGATCATGGCGCGTCCACGTTGCCGAAAACTCTGCTGACCGCTAGTTTTCCCGGCGCTGGGAACCACATACCCCTTTGGTTTTCAGCCACCCCACGTTTCACAGATGCGGCGGTGCGTTCCGCCCGTCGCGATAGGGACCTGAGGAGAACTGGTGCCGCTCCCCCAACTGAGCCCCGAACAGCGTGCAGCCGCGCTGGAGAAGGCTGCGGAGATCCGCAAAGCCCGTGCTGAGCTGAAGGAGCAGCTCAAGCAGGGCAAGACCACCCTCGCCGCCGTCCTCGACCGGGCGGAGGGCGACGATGTCGTCGGCAAGCTGAAGGTTTCGGCCGTCCTCCAGGCGATGCCGGGGATCGGCAAGATCCGGGCGACCCAGATCATGGAGAAGCTCAAGATCGCCGACAGCCGGCGTCTGCGCGGCCTGGGTGACCAGCAGCGCAAGGCACTGCTTGGTGAGTTCGCCGCCAACTAGTTAGTGGCAGCGTGTAGAAACAAGCAGTGAGTACGGTGGACGACGCGCGCCCGGCGGCTCGTCTCACGCTCCTTGCCGGTCCTGCCGGGGCCGGCAAGGAGAGCGTGATCGAGCTGATCCGGGCGCGTTCGCCCCTGTTGTGGGTATCGGTCCCGATGACCACCAGAGCCCGTTGCCCGTACGAGGCCGACGGGACCCGCCTGTTCGTCCACCCCGACGAGTTCGAGGCGCTGATCGCCGCCGACGGCCTGCTCGAGTGGGGCCGTTACGCCGGCCACCTGCACGGCACGCCGCGCCAGCCGGTGCAGTCCCGGTTGCGCGCCGCCCAGCCGGTGCTGCTCAGTCTCGACCTGCCCGGCGCCCGACGCGTACGGGCCGCGATGCCGGGGTCCCGTCTGGTGTTCCTCGTCCCGCCGGGGGCGGTTCCGCCGACCACCCAACCGCACGGCGGGGCGGAAATCGACCGGGTGGTGGTCAACGACTTCGTCGAGCGGGCAGCGGAGGAACTGGTAGGCTTGCTCGGTTCATCCTTTCTGACTCCGGCTCAGCCGCGTACCAGCGGTTGAGAGACACAGAGGTTTATCTCGTGGGTTCCATCGCCAATCCCGAAGGCATCACCAACCCTCCGATCGACGAGCTGCTGGAGAAGACCACCTCCAAGTACGCGCTTGTGATCTTCGCGGCCAAGCGGGCCCGCCAGGTCAACGCCTACTACAGCCAGCTCGGCGAGGGTCTGCTGGAGTACGTCGGACCCCTGGTCGAGACCACGCCGCAGGAGAAGCCGCTGTCGATCGCGATGCGCGAGATCAACGCGGGCCTGCTCACCGCCGAGCCGACCGACCAGCCGTAGCAAGACCGACAGATCGCTCATGCCCGCTCAGGTCGTTCTTGGCGTAGGCGGGGGCATCGCTGCGTACAAGGCCTGTGAGCTGCTCCGGCTCTTCACCGAGTCGGGGCATGACGTCCGGGTCGTACCGACCGCCTCGGCACTGCGTTTCGTCGGCGCCCCGACCTGGGCGGCGCTTTCCGGCAAGCCGGTCGCGGACGACGTCTGGGCCGAGGTGCACGAGGTCCCGCACGTCCGCATCGGTAAGCAGGCGGATCTTGTCGTGGTCGCACCGACCACCGCCGACCTGCTGGCCAAGGTCGCGCACGGACTGGCCGACGACCTGCTCACCAACACGCTGCTGACCGCCCGTTGCCCGGTGGTCCTGGCGCCGGCGATGCACACGGAGATGTGGGAGCACCCGGCGACGGTGGCCAACGTGGCGACGCTGCGCGCTCGCGGCGTACTTGTCGTCGAGCCCGCCAGCGGTCGGCTGACCGGCGCGGACACCGGCAAGGGTCGACTGCCCGACCCGGCGGAGATCTTCGCGATCGCCCGGCGGACGCTGACCCGGGGGGCGGTCGCGCCACGTGACCTGACCGGGCGGCGGGTGGTGGTCACCGCCGGTGGCACCAGGGAACCGCTCGACCCGGTGCGCTTCCTGGGTAACCGATCCTCTGGCAAACAGGGTTACGCCTTTGCCCGCACTGCTACTGTGCGTGGCGCTATGGTTACAGTCATTGCCGCCAACGTCTCGCTACCCGACCCGGCCGGGGTGGAGGTGGTGCGCGTGTCCACCACGGAGGAACTGCGCAAGGCCACCCTCTCGGCCGCCGCGGACGCGGACGTGGTGGTGATGGCGGCGGCACCGGCGGACTTCCGCCCGGCGACGTACGTCGACCAGAAGATCAAAAAATCGGATGACGGTACGGCGCCCACCATCGAACTGGTCACCAACCCCGACATCGCCGCCGAACTCGGCGACCGGCGCCACGCCCACCAGGTACTGGTCGCCTTCGCCGCCGAGACCGGTGACGCCGAGCCCAACGCACGGGCGAAGCTGGCGCGCAAGAAGGCGGACCTGATCGTGGTCAACGAGGTGGGGCCGGACAAGGCGTTCGGCACCGACTCCAATACTGCTGTCGTGCTGGGCGCGGATGGATCCAGGACGGCTTTCCCGGAACAATCCAAGGAAGACCTCGCCGACGGCGTCTGGGACCTGGTAACAACGCGCTTAACCGTTTCGTCTTAACCACTGAGCACACTGTCACCGAGGAAATGACCCATGTCCGCGGCGCTAGACTGCCCGCCGACACTCTTCGAGATCCTTTAGGAGCACCGTGGCACGCCGCCTGTTCACTTCCGAGTCGGTCACGGAAGGCCACCCGGACAAGATCGCTGACCAGATCAGCGACGGCATCCTTGACGCGCTGCTGACCCAGGACCCGCGCAGCCGGGTGGCGGTCGAGACCCTCATCACCACCGGTCAGGTGCACGTCGCGGGTGAGGTGACCACCAAGGCGTACGCCGACATCCCGACCATCGTCCGGGAGACGATCCTCGGGATCGGGTACGACTCTTCGAAGAAGGGTTTCGACGGGGCCTCGTGTGGAGTGAGTGTCTCCATCGGTTCCCAGTCGCCCGACATCGCGCAGGGTGTGGACAGCGCCCTTGAGCTGCGGTCGGGCTCCTCGGAGAGTGCTCTGGACGCGCAGGGCGCCGGTGACCAGGGCATGATGTTCGGCTTCGCCTGCTCCGAGACGCCCGAGCTGATGCCGCTGCCGATCGCGTTGGCGCACCGGTTGGCCCGCCGGCTCGCCTCGGCCCGCAAGGACGGCACGATCCCGTACCTTCGCCCGGACGGCAAGACCCAGGTCACCATCGAGTACGACGGGCTGCGGCCGGTCCGGCTGAACACGGTGGTCGTGTCCAGCCAGCACGCCGCGGACATCTCGCTGGAGTCGCTGCTGACCCCGGACGTACGCGAGCACGTCATCGCCCCGGAACTCGAGGAACTGGGTCTGGAGACCGACGGCTACCGGCTGCTGGTCAACCCGACCGGGCGGTTCGAGATCGGTGGCCCGATGGGTGACGCGGGTCTGACCGGCCGGAAGATCATTGTGGACACCTACGGCGGGTACGCCCGGCACGGTGGCGGCGCGTTCTCCGGCAAGGACCCGTCGAAGGTCGACCGGTCGGCCGCGTACGCGACCCGGTGGGTGGCGAAGAACGTGGTGGCCGCCGGTCTGGCCGAGCGCTGCGAGGTGCAGGTCGCGTACGCGATCGGCAAGGCGCACCCGGTGAGCCTGTTCGTGGAGACCTTCGGCACCGAGAACGTCCCGGTGGAGCGGATCGAGAAGGCGATCGGCGAGGTCTTCGACCTCCGTCCGGCCGCGATCATCCGCGACCTCGACCTGCTCCGGCCGATCTACCAGAAGACCGCGGCGTACGGCCACTTCGGTCGTGAGCTGCCGGATCTGACCTGGGAGGGCACCGACCGTGCCGCCGACCTCAAGTCGGCCGCAGGAGCCTGACCACCGCTAGGCGTACCGACCGGCAGCCCGCGAGCGGGCTGCCGGTCGCTCGCGTAGTGGTGGATGTGCCGCTGGCCCACCTGGACCGTCCGTTCGACTACCTGGTGCCCAGTGAATTGGCCGAGACGGCCCAGCCCGGCACGCGGGTCCGGGTCCGGTTCGCCGGGCAGTTGGTCGACGGCTGGCTGCTGGAGCGGGTCGAGTCCTCGACGCACGACGGCCGGCTGACCTACCTGGAACGCCTCGTCTCGGCGGAACGGGTGCTCTCCCCGGAGATCGCCCGGCTGGCCCGGGCGGTCGCGGACCGGTACGCCGGAGGTCTGGCCGACGTGCTCCGGCTCGCCGTGCCACCCCGCCACGCCCGGGTCGAGTCACAGCCCGTGCCCGCCCCGGTGACCACCGACCCACCGCCGACCGACGTCGTGATGCCCGCCGACGCGGCAGCGGCTGGCGCGGTCCCACCCGCCGTCGCGCCGGCAGGCGTGCTGTCAGCGGATATGGCGCCGGGCGCCGTGGCGTCACCGGACCTGGTGCCGGCTGCCGTGGCGGGACCCGACGTCGCGCCGGCTGCCGTGGCGGGACCCGACGTCGCGCCGGCAGGGCTGGCGGGACCCGACACGGCGGGACGCGATGTGGTGCCGATCGACGGGGTGCCGATAGACGGGGTCCCGGCAGACGGGGTGGCGGACGACCGCCCGGGGCGGGGGTGGCGGGACTATCCGGCCGGGCCGGGGTTCCTGCGGGCGCTCACCGACGGGCGACGCCCGCGTGCGGTCTGGTCCGCGCTGCCCGGCGAGGAGTGGGCGGCGCGGTTCGCCGAGGCGGCGGCGGCCACCGTACGCGGTGGGCGGGGAGTGGTCGCGGTGGTCGCCGACGCCCGCGACCTCGACCGCCTCGACGCCGCGCTCACCGCCGAACTCGGTACCGGACGGCACGTGGCGCTCTCCGCGGCGCTCGGCCCGGCCAAGCGTTACCGGGCCTTCCTCGCCGCCGCGCGGGGACAGGTGCCGGTGGTGATCGGCACCCGGGCGGCAATGTTCGCCCCGGTCGACCGGCTCGGGCTGGTGGCGATCTGGGACGACGGCGACGATCTGCACTCCGAGCCGCGGGCGCCGTACCCGCACGCCCGCGAGGTGCTGCTCACCCGTGCCCAGCTCGCCGACGCCGCGGTGCTGGTGGCGGGGCACGCCCGGACGGCCGAGGCACAGTTGCTGGTCGAGACCGGTTGGGCGAAGGAGATCGTCGCCGACCGGGCGACCGTGCGGGCGCGTACGCCGCAGGTGACGCCGACCGGTGACGATCCGCAACTGGCCCGGGATCCGGGGGCGGCGACCGCGCGGCTGCCCAGCCTCGCCTGGGAGGCGGCCCGAGCGGCACTGCGGGCCGATCTGCCGGTACTGGTGCAGGTGCCGCGTCGGGGATACCTGCCGTCGGTTTCCTGCGCGAACTGCCGCGCTCCGGCCCGGTGCCCGCACTGTGCGGGGCCGCTCGCGCTGCGCTCTGCGAACGCCGTACCGAGCTGCCACTGGTGCGGGCGGGTCGCGGCGGCGTACACCTGTCCCGAATGTGGTGGGCGTCGGCTGCGCGCGGCGGTGGTCGGCGCCCGGCGTACGGCGGAGGAGCTGGGGCGGGCGTTCGCCGGCGTGCCGGTACGGACCTCGGGTCGGGAAGAGGTGCTCGGCGAGGTACCGGCGGAGGCCGGGCTGGTGGTGGCGACGCCCGGCGCCGAGCCGCTCGCGGCCGGCGGCGGTTACGGTGCGGTGCTGCTGCTGGACTCCTGGGCGCTGCTGACCCGGGCCGACCTGCGGGCCGCCGAGGAGGCGCTGCGGCGTTGGCTGACCGCGGCGGCGCTGGCCCGACCGGCGGCGGCCGGGGGGCGGGTGGTGCTGGTCGCCGACGGTGCGCTGGCGCCGGTGCAGGCGCTGCTGCGCTGGGACCCGGCCTGGTTCGCCGCCCGTGAGCTGGCCGAGCGGCGGGAGCTGGGCTTCCCACCGGCAGCCCGGATGGCGAGCCTGACCGGGGTGCCCGACGCGGTCGCCGACCTGCTCGCGGTCACCCGACTACCGGCCGGCGCGGAGGTCCTGGGGCCGGTGCCGGCGGGGGAGGGCCAGGAGCGGATGCTGGTCCGGGTGCCCCGCGGCCGGGCCGGTGCGCTGGCGGTCGCGCTGCACGAGGCGGCCGGGGTACGCACGGCCCGTAAGGCCGGTCAACCGGTACGGATCCAGGTCGATCCGCTGAACCTGTTCTGACCCGTGGTCCGCCGGGAGGCTGGTGTACGCGTGGTAACATCGCCCCTCATGTCGCCGCCCATTGGTGTGACGATGCCGTGATCACACCGGTTCGGTGTGTAATCGAGTGATCCTAATCAGTCTGCGATCAGGGGTGTGTGCGTCGTGGCCGATCGTCAATCGATCGTTCTCAATGGAGATCTCGGCAGCGGTAAGAGCACGGTGTCGATCGAACTCGCCAAGCGACTCGGCCTGCGCCGGATCAGCGTCGGTGACCTGTACCGCGAGATGGCGCAGCGGCGCCAGATGACCACCCTGCAGCTCAACCTGCACGCCGAGCTGGACCAGGCGGTCGACGGCTACGTCGACCAACTCCAGCAGGACATCGCCGACTCCGGCGAGCAGTTGATCGTCGACAGCCGGCTGGCCTGGCACTTCTTCCGGGACGCGCTCAAGATCCACATGATCACCGAGCCGACCGAGGCGGCCCGCCGGGTGCTGGCCCGCCCCTCCGGCCCGGCCGAGAGCTACACCTCGATCGAGGAAGCCCGGACCAAGCTGCGCGAACGCAGCGAGAGCGAGCGCAGCCGGTTCATCCTCCGGTACGGCGTGGACAAGGCCAAACTGCGCAACTACGACCTGATCTGCGACACCACCCGCGCCTCCGCGATGGAGGTCGTCGAGCACGTCATCGCCGCCTTCGAGGGCACCCTCGGCAAGCAGGTGCTGCAGGAGGCGCCGCCGCTGCTCCTGCTCGACCCCGGCCGGATCTACCCCAGCCAGGAGATCCAGGGGCTGCGCGGGCTCTGGGAATCGGACTTCGTCGACGACGTCGCCCGGGCCGGAGAGGCGGCGCTGGAGCCGCTCAGCATCGGCTACACCGGCACCGACTTCTTCGTCGTCGACGGGCACCGGCGACTCAGCGCCGCCCTGCGCAACGGGTTCAAGCTGGTCCCCGGCCGGCTGGTCGCCGAGGTCGACGAGCCCGTGGTCGGCGGCCGGTCCGCGGTCGAGTTCTTCCAGGCCGAGGTCGGGCTGGGCACGATCTACGACTGGGACGCGGCGCACGGCGTACGGCTGCCGCTGCCCGAGCACGTGCTGGCACAGGCCGACCCGGCCTCGGCCGACCCGATCCTGGCCAGCGAGGCCGGCATCTCCTCGTAACGGTCCCGCCCCGGGCGGGGCCGACTGGCGCCGGGCGACGATGATGGATCTTTGCGCGCCGTCCCGGAGGTACGCGATGGATCCCGCCCAGGCACTCACCCTGCTCATGTCGCCGGCCGGGCGGACCGATCCGTACCCGCTCTACGAGGCACTGCGCCGGCACGGTCCGGTGGTCGAGGCCGGTCCGAACCTCTTTGTCGTCACCGGGTACGCCGCCGTCGACCAACTGCTGCGCGATCCCGGCATGCTGGTCCGCGACGCGGCGATGCTCGACCGGCAGTGGGTCGGCTGGTGGAACAACCCGGCGATCGCGGTGATCGCCACCTCGGTCCTGCAGACGAACCCACCGGACCACAGCCGGATGCGACGGCTGGTCGCCGGGGCGTTCACCGCGCGCCGGGTGGCTGCGCTGCGGGACGTGGTCACCGCCCAGTCGCGGGAACTGGTGACCGGCATAGCCGAGCGGGGCCGCGACGGCCGGCCGGTGGACTTCCTGGCCGAGTTCGGCTACCCGCTGCCGGTCGGCGTCATCTGTGCGCTGCTGGGCGTACCGGCCGCCGACCATCCGTGGTTCCGGGTCCGGGCCGCCGACCTGACCGCCGTACTCGAACCGGAGATCACCCAGGACGACCTCGACACCGCGAACCGGGGCGCGACCGAACTGGCCGCGTACCTGCGGGAGCTGATCGCGTACCGGCGCCGTACCCCCGGTCCGGACCTGACCAGCGCGCTGGTCCTGGCCCACGACAGCGACCCCGACCAGCTCTCCGGCGACGAACTGCTGGCCAACCTGGTGCTGCTGCTGGTGGCGGGCTTCGAGACCACCACCAACCTGCTCGGCAACGGCCTCGCCGTGCTGCTGGCCCACCCCGCACACGCCGCCCGGTTGCGGGCGGACCAGGCCCTCGCCCCGGACTACGTCCGCGAACTGCTCCGGTTCGACGCGCCGGTGCAGCTCACCAGCCGGGTCGCCGGCGTACCGACCGAGGCCGCCGGCACCAGGTTGCCGGCCGGCGCGGAGGTGCTGCTGCTGATGGGGCGGCCAACCGGGATCCGGACCGGTTCGCCCACCCGCACCGGTTCGACCCGGACCGGCCGGACCGGCAACCGATCTCGTTCGGCGCGGGCGCGCACTACTGCCTCGGTGCGCCGCTGGCCCGGCTGGAGGCGGAGGTCGCCTTCCCCGAAGTGCTGCGTGGGCTACCCCGGCTCGAACTGGTCGGTACGCCCACCCACCGGATCCGGCTCACCCTGCGCGGCTACGAGCGGCTGCCGGTGTCGGTGGCCTGAAATCTGCCGGTACCGCCGCCGTAGACTGGTACGGCAGCATCCTGTCTGCCCCCGTTCCGCCGGGGCCGGTTCTCCCGATGGTGGTCCGCCCGACCGGGCGACCCGCCCGGGTGACCGTCCCACCGGCAACCGTCCCCCCAGCTAAGGAGCCGTCCCGCGTGACCGTCCAGCCCATCCGTCTGTTCGGGGATCCGGTGCTGCGCACGCCGGCCGAGCCGGTGGTCGACTTCGACGCCGAGCTGCGCAAGCTGGTCGCCGACCTCACCGACACCATGCGCGACCGCAACGGTGCCGGTCTGGCCGCCCCGCAGCTCGGGGTCGGCCTACGGGTGTTCACCTTCGACGTGGACGACGTGGTCGGGCACCTGATCAACCCGGTGCTCTCCTTCCCCGACGAGGAGGAGCAGGACGGCCCGGAGGGCTGCCTGTCCATCCCCGGCCTCTACTTCGACACGGTGCGCCGGCAGAACGTCGTGGCCAAGGGCTTCAACTCGTACGGCGACCCGTTGCAGATCGTCGGCACCGGCCTGATGGCCCGCTGCGTACAGCACGAGACCGACCACCTCGACGGGGTGCTCTTCCTCGACCGGCTCTCGGTCGAGGGGCGCAAGGAGGCGATGAAGGCGATCCGCGCGGCGGACTGGTACGACTCCGGCGCCCCGCCGGTGATCAAGACCAGCCCGCACGGCGCGGGCAGTCCCTTCGGCCTGGGGCGGTGACCCGGATGCGCCTGGTCTTCGCCGGCACACCCGCCGTCGCGCTGCCCGCCCTGGAGGCCGTCGCCGCCTCCCGGCACGAACTGCTCGCCGTGGTGACCCGCCCCGACGCGCCCGCCGGACGCGGCCGTGGTCTGGTCCGCTCCCCGGTCGGTGCCTGGGCCGACGAGCACGGCATCGAGGTGCTCACCCCGGCCCGCCCGCGCGAGCCCGAGTTCCTGGCCCGGCTGACCGAGCTGGCGCCGGACTGCGTGCCGGTGGTCGCCTACGGCGCGCTGGTGCCGCCAGCGGCGCTGGAGATCCCCACCCACGGCTGGGTCAACCTGCACTTCTCGCTGCTGCCTGCCTGGCGCGGGGCCGCGCCCGTGCAGCACGCGGTGCTGCACGGCGACGCACTGACCGGCGCCAGCGTGTTCCAGCTCGAAGCCGGGCTGGACACCGGCCCGGTCTTCGGCACCCTCACCGACGAGATCCGTCCCGTCGACACCTCCGGTGACCTGCTGACCCGGCTCGCCGCCTCCGGCGCCGGGCTGCTCGTGGCCGTACTCGACGCGATCGAGGCGGGCACCGCCCGAGCCGAGCCGCAGCCGGTCGACGGGGTCTCCCTGGCCCCGAAGCTGACCGTCGCCGACGGCCAGGTCCGCTTCACCGAACCGGGCTTCGCGGTGGACCGGCGGATCCGGGCGGCCACCCCGGCACCCGGCGCCTGGACCACCTTCCGCGGCGACCGGGTCAAGCTCGGCCCGGTCCGACCGATCGCCAATTCACCCGATCTCAAACCAGGAGAGCTGCTCATCGAACGGACCCAGGTACTCGTCGGCACGGCCACCACCGCGGTTGCCCTCGGCGAGGTACGCGCTGCGGGCAAGAAGCCGATGCCGGCCACCGACTGGGCGCGCGGCGTCCGGGTCGCCCCGGGCGAGACCTTCCAGACCGCCGAGGTGACCGAGTGATCGCCTCGTCGGACAACCGTGACCAGACCCGCTCCGGGGACCGCACGGACGACCGTGGTCGCGGGCGCCCCGACGACCGGTCGCCGGTCCGCGCCGACGACCGGGGCCGACCCCGCTCGGACGACCGTGCTGGACCGCGCTCCGACGACCGGGGACGACCCCGCTTCGACGACCGTGGCCGTCCCCGGGACGCCCGCGGCGGCCGGGACCGGTCCACCGGTACGGGCGGACGCGGTCGACCGGGCGGCCCACCGGCCGACCTGCCGCGCCTGGCGGCGTACGAGGCGGTGGCGGCGGTGCACCGCGACGACGCGTACGCGAACCTGGTGCTGCCGGGACTCCTGCGCGACTGGGGACTGCACGGCCGTGACGCCGCCTTCGCCACCGAGCTGACCTACGGCACGCTGCGGGTACGGGGCACCCTGGACGCGATCCTGGCCGTCGCGGCGGCACGGGAGGTGGCCCGGATCGACCCACAGCCGCGCGACGCGTTGCGCATCGGCGCGTACCAGCTGCTCTACACCCGGGTGCCGGCGCACGCGGCCGTCTCCGCGACGGTCGAACTGGTCCGCTCGGTGGCACCGGGCGCGACCGGGTTCGCGAACGCGGTGATGCGCGAGATCGCCGGCAAGGACCTCGACACCTGGGTCGCCGAGCTGGCGCCGCCGTTCGAGACCGACCCGGTCGGGCACCTCTCGCTCGTCTACAGCCACCCACAGTGGATCATCCGGTCGTTCGCCGAGGCGCTCGGCGGTGACATGTCCGAGACCACCCGACTGCTGATCGAGGACAACGAGCGCCCGCCGGTGCACCTCTGCGCCCGTCCCGGCCGAGCCGACCCGGTCGAGCTGGCCGACGAGGTGGGCGGCGCACCCGGTGCCTTCTCGCCGTACGCCGTGTACCTGTCCGGCGGGGCGCCGGGTGACCTGGCCGCGATCAACGACGGCCGGGCACACGTGCAGGACGAGGGTTCCCAACTCGTCGCCGCCGCGGTCGCCGCCGCACCGGTCGAGGGGGAGGACAGCCGCTGGCTCGACCTCTGCGCTGGTCCCGGCGGCAAGGCCGGTCTGCTCGGCGCGCTCGCCGCGCAGCGGGGGGCCACCCTGACCGCGGTGGAGGTGGCCGAGCATCGGGCCAGGCTGGTCTCCCAGGCGGTACGCGGCCTGCCGGTCAAGGTGCTCACCATGGACGGGCGGACCGCCGGCGAGGACCCCGACCTGCCCGCGGGCGGATTCGACCGGGTACTGGTCGACGCACCCTGCACCGGGCTCGGGTCGCTGCGCCGCCGCCCCGAGTCGCGCTGGCGCCGCCAACCGTCCGACCTGCCGCCGCTGACCCGGCTGCAACGGGAACTGCTCACCGCAGCCCTCCGGGCGGTCCGGCCGGGCGGCGTGGTCGCGTACGTGACCTGCTCGCCGCACGTGGTGGAGACCCACGTGACGGTGACCGAGGCGGCGCGGCGTTCCGGCGTACCGGTCGATTTTGTCGACGCGCGGCCGCTGCTGCCGGCCGGCATGCCCGGCCTCGGCGACGGCCCCACCGTGCAGCTCTGGCCGCAGCGGCACGGCACCGACGCGATGTTCCTGGCGGTGCTGCGCCGCGGCGAGTGAGAACCGCCGCACCGATCTCCATACAGCGACGCCCCGGCCGGATGGCCGGGGCGTCGCCGTACGTCTCCGTCGAGTGTGGTGCGGGGTCAGTTGATCGGCAGCGCGCCCGGCCCGGCACCCTTGAGGGACCGGGTCAGGGAACGACCGTCGATCCAGAGGAAACACTGCACCCCGCGGTTGCCGGCCGCCCAGTCGGCCTCGCTCGGGTAGTAGAAGATCCAGCCCGTGCGGTACTGCAGGTCGCTGTTGTTGGGCACCTTGGTGAAGGTGGCGATGACACCCATGCACCCCTTCTCGGTGCGGGCGTCGTCCTTGCGGAACGCGTCGTACGGGACGTCCGGCGCGGTCCAGATCCCGGCGAACTCGCTGTTGTGCTTCGCGGTGCAGGAGACCGGCTGCATCTGGTCGATGTCGTCCTTGACCAGCTTCGGCGTGAAGCAGCCGTAGGCCAGGCCGTCCGGCGCGGTCAGCGCGCCCTTGAGGGTCTGCTGCCGGCTCACCACGTCCGGGTTGTCCAGGCCACCGGTCTCCACCAGGTCGCACCGGAACCAGCGGGCGCCGCCCTCCCACGCGTAGCTCGACGGCGGCACCACGCTGAGCGAGAGACGACCGCCGCGCCAGTCACCACCGACGAACTCGTTGACCTTGCCGTCGCACTCGGCCCGAGCCGCCCGCATGCTGGGCGACCCCTCGGCCGGGGGAGTGGTCCGATCCGCGTCACCGCCGCCGAACGTGCCCACGTACACGGTTTCGGTGTCGTGCGTCTGTCCACAATCGACCGGCTGGTAGGAACTCAGGTAGCCGATGTCCACCGGTCGCGGGTGGCAGGTGCCGGCCGGTGGGGTGAAACTGACCGGAGCCCCGATCGCGGCCCAGTCGTCGGTCAGGTCGCCGTCGACACCGTCGGGCAGGGCACAACCGCTCAGTACGAGCGCCGCCAAACCACCGAGAGCCACTGCGGTCAACCAACGTCGCATCTGTTTGTCCTCCCCGGGGACCCGACGGCCGGCTACCGCACCCCTGCCGGGCACCGAAGGCCATCGGCCGAGCAGCATACCGGCTCGTGTCCGTACGACCCCGCGCCGCCTTCGTCCGCCGCCGGTCCCGGCCGCCATCCGGATGAGCGCATGCCCTGTCCCGTCCGGCTCCGGTCGGCCACGCCGACGACGGTGAGGGTTCGACATCAGACGGTGACCCGTTCGGGCTCGGCGACTCCCGAGACCGGCTGGGCTTCCCCGGGTGCCGCCTCGGCCACCGACTCCGGGATGTCGATGGTTATCCGTCGGTAGAACGTGACGAGGACGACGGCGGACAGTACGCCCAGCAGGAGCGGCGTCACCGAACCCAGTTGCGGATGCCACGAGCCGGTGAGGGGGTTCAGCGACGGGGGATACAGGGGCGAGGGCATGCCGTTCTGAAAGCGGATCATGCCCCACGCGAGAACCAGCACATGAAGCGGCAGCAGGACGACCGCGAACAGTCTGGTCAGCCTGTTGAGCGGGGCCGCGAAACCCCGATTGGCGACGACGTATGCCGCGAGGATCGGAACTCCGATCAGCATCGGCAGGAAATAGCGTCCCTGGTTGATGAAGCCGGACTTGCTGATCTGGATCGCCTCGGCGAGGCTCGGCGCGAGCATTCCCAGCGCGCCGAGGCCGGCCACCCGCCACCGATCGGCCGGTCGGCCGAGGGCAAGGGCAAGGGCCACCAGGGTGCCGATCGCCATCCACCAGGCGATGTACACGAAGACAGGCAACGGAGTGTCGAGCCAGCCCAGTCGGCCGATGAGTTCGGGGACGATCTGATGCCACCGGTCGAATATCTCGACCTGGAGCGTCTTGACCGGGCCGAGGTTGCTCGTGGTTCCCGGAATCAGGTCGGTCGCGTGTCGCCACAGGGTCCACGAGACGGCCGTCAGCCCGACCACGGAGAGTGTCGCGAAAAGGGTCCAGAAACGCCGTGAGCGCAACAGGACCTGGCGCAGGTGGGACGTCATCGGCAGCAGCATGACCAGCGCGACGACGCCGAACCAGGCGGGCCCCGCGGGCCGCAGCGCGAGCATCGCAGCCCCCGCCACACCCGCGAGCCACCATGCCGACCTGCGCGCGCCCGCCCCGTCCGGCTCGAAGAAGATGGCCATCAGACCGACCACCAGGCCGAGGCCGGCCGCGATCTCCGTGCCGCTGGGGTTGATCGCCCCCGCCTGGACCGCGACGACCGGGGTGACGGCGACCAGGATGCCACCGACCACCGCCCGGCGGCGGAGTGTGAGCGCCACGGAGGTCGCCCAGGCGATCAGGGCCGCCACGATCGCGGCGCTGATGAGCCGGGCGAACAGCACCCCGGTCATGTCCGGCGAGATCCGGATCGGCATCCCCACAGCCAGGTAGTAGGCCGGGGAGTACCGCGCGACGTGTACGAGCTTGCGCTGTTCGGTTTCGTCGCCACCCGGCGGGACGGCGCAACTCGCCGGCGCCTCCGGATGGAAGGCGAAGCAGTTGTCGCGGATCAGGCTTTTGGGAATGTTGCGATATACACCGGGATATTGGCCCTCTTGGGCGAGTTCGCCGAGAACCTGACCGGAGGCAACACCGTACGCGTTCGCGATGTGCGCCTGCTCGTCCGGAGTGCCGTCATAGGGGCTGGCAACGGCCCACGCGGCGAACAACAGGAAATAGCCGAGCAGAGCCCAGAGGAACATCGTACGGAGAGCGCGGCCGGAAAGGGCTGGGCGAGGCGATTCGGTCGCCGCCGGATTGGTCACCGGCGGGAGCATACCGGACGTACGGGCCGGTTTGAGCTCGACGGGAACCATCGACGGCGGCTGCGGGTAGCGCTGCTCGAAACGGACCCACCACGATGGAGAGCCACTGCTCGATCTTCCGGCAGTCAGCACGTGTCCTGTCCGACGCCTGGGCCGCTTGGCCCGGCGCTACATGCTGACCACGCAGGCTCGGCGTGGCCGAGCATTCGGCTTCGAGGTCGGCCGAGTATTCGGCTTCGAGGTCGGCCGAGCTTCCGGCTTCGAGGTCGACGCTGAGCGGGACCGGCAGTCGCGGCACGAGGCGACCGGCCGGGCGATGGTCGACAGCCGGCGACGAGTGCGCCACCGGCCCCGTATCCGAGCCCCGGTGGCACCCAACCGTGGGACGGTGTGGTGGCCCGTGCCGTACGGCTGGCGTCCGTTCGTAGACTGGCGCGGTGACCGCACCGACGCCGATCATCGCGCCCAGCATCCTCGCCGCGGATTTCGCGCATCTCGCCGACGAGGCCAGGGTGGTCGAGTCCGCGGCCGACTGGCTGCATGTCGATGTGATGGACAACCACTTCGTGCCCAACCTGACCATCGGGCTGCCGGTGGTGCAGAGCCTGCTCGCGGTCACCACGCTGCCGTTCGACGTACATCTCATGATCGAGGACCCGAGGCGGTGGGCGCCGGCCTACGCCGACGCCGGGGCGTACAACGTGACCTTCCATGCCGAGGCGTGCGACAACCCGGTGGCGCTGGCCAAGGACCTGCGTTCGGCGGGTGCGAAGGCGGGGCTGGCGATCGACCGGGACACCCCGATCGAGCCGTACCTGGACCTGCTGCCGAGCTTCGACACCCTGCTGATCATGACGATCAAGGCGGGGTTCGGTGGGCAGCGCTTCATCCCCGAACTGCTGGAGAAGGTCCGGGCCGCCCGCCGGCACGCGGCAACCGGTCACCTCGAACTGCGGATCGAGGTCGACGGTGGGATCGCCGCCGACACCATCGAGCAGGCCGCGGCGGCTGGCGCGGACGCCTTCGTGGCCGGCACCGCCGTCTACGGCGCGGACGATCCGGCGGCGGCGATCGGCCACCTGCGAGGCCTGGCCCAGCGGGCTGTGTCGCGATCGTGAGCGTCGATCCGGTCGAGGAGCGCCAGGACGTGATCCTGGTGGTGGACGATGATGCCGACATCGCCCGGTTTGTCGAGTTCAATCTTCGGCTGCACGGTTTCGACGTACTCAAGGCCAGCGACGGCCAGGAAGCCCTTGAGATGATCGAGGCGCACCGGCCCGACCTCGCCGTGGTCGACCTGATGATGCCCCGGATCGACGGGCTCGAACTGACCCGCCGGCTGCGCGCCGACCCGATGACCTCCGCCCTGCCGGTGATCATGCTGACCGCCAAGGGCATGACCGTGGACAAGGTGCACGGCCTCACCGCCGGGGCCGACGACTACCTGGTCAAACCGTTCGACACCGCCGAGTTGATCGCCCGGGTCAGCTCCACCCTGCGCCGGAACAAGGAATTCCGGGAGGTGTCCCCGCTGACCGGCCTGCCCGGCAACAGCCGGGTCCGCCGGGAGATCACCGACCGGGTACGCAGCGGCGTCGACTACGCCGTCGGCTACGTCGACATCGACCGCTTCAAGAGCGTCAACGACCGGTACGGGTTCAGCCGCGGCGACGAGTTCATCAGCGCGCTCGCCCGCAGCCTGCACCGGGCGGTGGTTTCGGTCGGGCTGCCCCCGGCGTTCCTCGGCCACATCGGCGGCGACGACTTCGTCATCGTCTGCGCCCCGGAGCAGGTACGCCCGATCACCGAGCGGGCGGTGGTCGACTTCGAGAAGACCGCCGACGAGCTGTACGACCCCTCCGACGCCCAGCGCGGTTTCGTCGAGCTGAAGGACCGGCGGGGCACGATCAAGAAGGCCGCCCTGGTCACGCTCTCCATCGGGGTTTCCCTGTCGGTGCCCGAGCGGCGGTTCACCGACCCGCTCGAGGTGATCGCCGCAGCCTCGGAGATGAAGAGTCTGGCCAAGCACCAGCCCGGCTCGTACGTGGCGGTCGACCGGCGCCGGGTCGAGGGCTGATCCGGGGACGCCGGAATATTCCCGCCCGATTGGGCGGGAGGTGGTGATGATCAGCGCTGTGAACTAGGTCGCGTAGATGGCGATCGAGGCCCGAAACCGTGTAAGACTCACAACGTACCCACCACGCGCTGGCGGGACTCGGTGAAATTCCGAACCGGCGGTGATCCGCGGCCTCGGCCACGGTAAGCCCGCGACCCGATCGACCCTGTGTCGAGCGGTGGACCTGGTGAGAATCCGGGGCCGACGGTTGAGCGCGGGCTTCCCTGCCCGCACTCAGACAGTCCGGATGGGAGACAGCGCGCGGGACGGACAGGTCTCGGCCGGCACCCTCGGGCGCCCCGGTCCGGGACTCTGCCGGGTCGGCTGTGCCGTCCCCGGGTTTCTCCGCCGCCGCCTGCGCCGGTCATGTGCCGGAATGCCTCCCCCTCGTCGCGCGTTTGACCGACGAGCGAGGAGAGTAGGGCGCAGGACATGGTGAGCGTCTCCGCCGATGCGGCGATGCGTCGGGCGATCGAGCTGGCCGCCCGCGGCTTGGGCAGTACCAGCCCCAATCCGGTGGTCGGCTGCGTACTGCTCGACGCCGACGGCGAGTTGGTCGGCGAGGGCTTCCACGCCTACGCCGGTGGACCGCACGCCGAGATCGTCGCGCTGGCCCAGGCGGGTGCCCGCGCCCGCGGCGGCACCGCCGTGGTCACCCTCGAACCCTGCGACCACACCGGCCGTACCGGGCCGTGCACCGGCGCGCTGATCCGGGCCGGGGTGGCCCGGGTGGTGATCGGGGTGGGCGATCCGAACCTGGTCGCCTCCGGTGGCGCGGAGACCCTGCGGGCCGCGGGCGTCGAGGTCGAGATCGGGGTACGCGCCGCCGAGGTCGAAGCCGGCAACATCGCCTGGCTGACCGCCGTACGGCGGGGCCGTCCGTACGTCATCTGGAAGTACGCCTCGACGCTCGACGGGCGTTCCGCCGCGGCCGACGGCACCAGCATGTGGATCACCTCCGAGGCGGCCCGGATGGACGTGCACGCCCTGCGCGGCACCGTGGACGCGGTGATCGCCGGGGTCGGCACGGTCATCGCCGACGACCCGCGACTGACCGCCCGGAACCTGCGCGACGGCAGCCTGGCCATCCGGCAGCCGCTGCGCGTGGTGGTGGACAGCTCCGGGCGTACCCCGGCGGATGCCCGCGTGCGCGACGGCGCCGCCCGCACCTGGGTGGTGACCACCGCGGACCTCGGCGCCAACAAGGACGACCGGGTCGACCTGGAGGCCCTGCTCGCCGAGCTGTACCAGCGTGGCGTCCGGGCCGCGCTGCTGGAGGGCGGACCGACCCTGGCCGGCGCCTTCCTCGCCCTCGGCCTGGTCGACAAGGTCATCGGATACGTGGCACCGAAGCTGCTCGGCGCCGGCCCGGCCGCGCTCGCCGACGCCGGCCCCCGAACCATCTCCGAGGTCATCGACCTCGATTTCGTCGACATCACGCAGGTCGGTCCCGACCTGCGGATCACCGCGCTGCCCCGGAAGAGGGAGGGCTGAGACATGTTCACCGGCATTGTCGAGGAACTGGGCGAGGTCGTGAAACTGACCGACACGGGTACGGACTCCGCGCTGATCGCGGTCCGTGGCCCGGTCGTCACCTCGGACGCCAAGCACGGCGACTCGATCTCGGTCAACGGCGTCTGTCTGACCGTGGTGGACGTCGGCGCCGACGTGTTCACCGCCGACGTGATGGGGGAGACCCTGCGCCGGTCCTCGCTCGGCGCCCTGCGCGCCGGTGACCCGGTCAACCTGGAACGGGCGGCGACGCTCGGCACCCGGCTCGGCGGGCACCTGGTGCAGGGCCACGTCGACGGGGTCGCCGAGATCATCGGCCGGGAACCGGCCGAGCAGTGGGAGACGGTCCGGTTCTCGTTGCCGGCCGGCATCGCGCGCTACGCGGTGGAGAAGGGCTCCATCACCGTCGACGGAGTGTCCCTGACCATCTCGGAGATCGGCGACGACGCCTTCGCCGTCGGCCTGATCCCGACCACGCTCAAGCTCACCACGCTGGGGCACAAGAAGATCGGCGACCCGGTCAACCTCGAGGTGGACGTCGTCGCCAAGTACGTCGAACGGCTACTCGGCAGCGGAAAGGCCATGTCATGAGCGAGTCGAGCGTCATCGAATCGGATTTCGTGGAGACCGAGGTCGACACCGGGGCGGGCCCGGGCGGCGGCTCCGCCCCCGTCTTCGCCCCGATCGAGGAGGCGATCGCGCAGATCGCGGCCGGACGGCCGGTGGTCGTGGTCGACGACGCCGACCGGGAGAACGAGGGCGACCTGATCTTCGCGGCGGAGCTGGCCACGCCGGAGCTGCTGGCCTTCACCGTCCGGTACACCTCGGGCTACATCTGCGCCCCGATCACGGAGCAGGAGGCCGACCGCCTCGAACTGCCGCCGATGTACCACACCAACCAGGACCGGCGGGGCACCGCGTACACGGTGACGGTGGATGCCCGCGAGGGTGTCACCACCGGCATCTCGGCCGCCGACCGGGCGCACACCATCCGGCTGCTCGCCGACCCGGCGACCCAGCCGACCGACCTGGCCCGGCCGGGGCACGTGGTGCCGCTGCGGGCCCGGGCCGGCGGGGTGCTGCGCCGCGCCGGGCACACCGAGGCCGCGATCGACCTGACCCGGCTCGCCGGGCTGCGGCCGGCCGGTGTGCTCTGCGAGCTGGTCAACGACGACGGCACCATGATGCGCCTGCCCGACCTGGAGAAGTTCAGCGCCGAGCACGGCCTGACCCTGATCAGCATCGCCGACCTGATCGCGTACCGGCGGCGGACCGAGAAGCAGGTGCACCAGGACGCCGAGGCACAGCTTCCCACCCCGTACGGGCTGTTCAAGGCGTTCGGCTACACGGTCGACAACGACGCCGCCGAGCACGTCGCGCTCGTCTACGGCGACCTCGCCGACGGGCAGGACGTGCTGGTCCGGGTGCACTCCGAGTGCCTCACCGGAGACGTGTTCGGCTCGCTGCGCTGCGACTGCGGGCCGCAGCTGCAGGCCGCCCTGGCCCGGGTGGCGCAGGAGGGACGCGGCGTGGTGCTCTACGTACGCGGACACGAGGGGCGCGGCATCGGCCTGGTGCACAAGCTGCAGGCGTACCAGTTGCAGGACCAGGGGCGGGACACCGTCGACGCCAACCTGGACCTGGGCCTGCCGGCCGACGCCCGCGACTACGGCACCGGTGCGCAGATCCTCTACGACCTGGGCGTACGTTCCATGCGGCTGCTCACCAACAACCCGGCCAAGCGGGCCGGGCTGGAGGGCTACGGGCTGACCATCACCGGGCGGGAGGGCCTGCCGGTGCGGGCCACCCCGGAGAACGTCCGCTACCTGCGGACCAAGCGGGACCGGATGGGCCACCTGCTGGGTGAGCTCGACGGGATCACGGAAGGATCGGCGTAACGATGGCTGGTTTCGGGGAACCGGGAGTGACCGCGGTGGATGCCGCGGGGCTGACCGTCGGGGTGGTGGCGGCCCGCTGGCACGCCGAACTGACCGACCACATGCTCGAACGTGCGGTGGCCGCGGCCGAGGCGTCCGGCGTCCGGGACGTACGGGTGGCCCGGGTCGCGGGCTCCGTGGAACTGCCGGTCGTCGCACAGGCGCTGGCCCGCGACTGCGACGTGGTGGTGGCCCTCGGCGTGGTGGTCCGGGGCAGCACCGCCCACTTCGACTACGTCTGCCGGTCGGTCACCGACGGGCTGACCCGGGTCGCGCTCGACGCCGGCAAGCCGGTCGGCCAGGGCGTGCTCACGGTCAACACCCTCGAACAGGCTCAGGACCGGGCCGGGCTGCCCGGTTCGGCCGAGGACAAGGGCTGGGCCGCCACGGTCGCCGCCCTGGACGCCGCGCTGGCGATCCGGGGGCTGGGCAAGCGTACGGTCCCGGTCGGTTTCGGCGGCTGATCCGCCTACCCCACGTACGCCGGGTTCAGAGCCGGCCGGCCTCGATGATCCGCCGCAGGAACTGGCGGGTACGCGGCTCGGTCGGCTCGCCCAGCACCCGCGCCGGTGGCCCCTGCTCGATCACCCGGCCGCCGTCGAGGAAGCAGACCCGGTCGGCGACGTCCCGGGCGAAACCCATCTCGTGGGTGGCCAGCACCATCGTCATCCCGTCCGCCTTCAGTTCGCGGATCAGGCTGAGCACCTCACCGACCAGTTCCGGGTCCAGCGCCGAGGTGACCTCGTCGAGCAGCATCAGCCGGGGCGAGTTGACCAGCGCCCGGACGATCGCCACCCGCTGCTGCTGCCCGCCGGAGAGCCGGTCCGGATAGTCCCGCGCCTTGTCGGCCAGACCCACCCGGTCGAGCAGCTCACGGGCCTGCGCCTCGGCGTCCGCCCGGGTGCGCCGGTGTACCCGCAGCGGCGCCAGGGTGATGTTGTCCAGCACGCTCAGGTGCGGGAACAGGTTGTACGACTGGAACACGATGCCGATCCGGCGGCGTACCCGGTCCGGGTCGATCCGGGGATCGGTGATGTGTTCGCCGTCCAGGTGGATCGTGCCGTCGTCGATCTCCTCCAGCAGGTTCAGGCAGCGCAGCAACGTCGACTTGCCCGAGCCGGAGGCGCCGATCAGGGCGACCACCTCGTGCTCGGCCACGTCCAGGTCGAGCCCGTCGAGTACGGTCCGCCCGCCGAACGACTTGCGCAGCCCCCGGCAGGACAGCAGCCCAGTGGCCGGGTCCTCGGACGGTTGCGGGGTCGCGGTGGTGTGGTCGGTCAGTGTCATGTCAGTGCCCCGCCTGCCGGCGTGCGGCCCGTAGCGTCACCCAGTCGGTCACCGCGATCAACGGGATGGCGAGCAGCACGAAGAGCACCCCGGCGACGATGTACGGGGTGTAGTTGAAGTGTTCGGCGGTCTGGATCTGGGCTGCCCGTACCGCGTCGATCGGACCGGCCAGGGAAACCAGCCCGACGTCCTTCTGTAGCGCCACCACGTCGTTGAGCAGCGGCGGCGCCACCCGGCGGGCGGCCTGCGGCAGCACCACGTGCCGCATGGTCTGCCGGTAGGTCAGCCCGAGGGAGCGGCCGGCGGCGAACTGGCTCGGGTGCACCGACTCGATGCCGGCCCGGAACACCTCCGCCAGGTAACCGCTGTACGTGATTACCAACGCGCAGCCGCCGAGCACCAGCACCGGCGGCATGCCCTGCAACCGCAGCCCCGGCACGCCGAGGGTGAACACGTACAGCACGATGATCAGCGGCAACCCGCGGAAGGTGTAGGTGTAGCCGGTCGCCAGCGCGCGTACCGGGAAGAAGACCGGCCCGCGCAGGGTCCGCAGCAGCGCCACCACCAGGCCCAGGGCCAGTGCGCCGAGCGCGCAGAAGAAGAGCAGCCGGACGTTGAGCCAGAGCCCGGTGAGCACGTCCGGCAGGGCCGCGCGGGCGATGTCCAGGTCGAGGAAGGACTGCCGTACGCGGGCCCAGCCGGGCGAACCGGTGACCGCGACCACCAGCAGCGTGCCCAGCACGCCGGTGGAGGCCGCGGCGACCAGCACCGAGCGGACCGTCTGCCGACGCCGGTGGGCGGCCCGCGCACGGGCGATCTCGCCAGGGGCGTGGTCGAGCGGTCGGTCTTCGGTACGGATGGGTCCGCTCACGTCAGTTCGGGTGCGCCCGCCACCTGGGCGAGCCACTTCTGCTCCAGTTCGCCGAGGGTGCCCGCCTCACGCAGCGCGGTGACCGCACCGCCGACGCAGCCGGTCAGCCGCGATCCCTTGTCCAGCACCAGCCCGAACGTCTCCGGCACGCCGACCTGCGGCACCTGGCCGACGATCGTGGCGTCGGTGAGTTCGGCGCCGGTGATGTAGAACGCGGTCGGCAGGTCCACCACCAGGCCGTCGATCTGCCCGTTCTGCAACGCCTTCTTGGCGTCGTCGTTGGTGTTGAACACCTGCGGCTGCGAACCGGGCTTGATCACGTCGGTGATCGCCTGGTAGCTGGTGGTACCGACCTGGGCGCCGAGCTTGGCGTTCTTCAGGTCGGCCAGCGTGGTCTTGCCGGCGATCTTCGACGACTTCAGCGCGATCACCGTCTGGCGGACCAGGTAGTACGGCGCGGAGAAGTCGACGGCCTGCTTGCGCTCCTCGGTGATGGAGAACTGGTTGATGTCGAAGTCGAAGTCCTTCGGCCCGGGTGCTATCGCATTCTCGAACTTGACCCGGTTCCAGACCACGTCGGTACGGGCGTACCCGAGCCGTTCCGCGACCGCGTACGCGACCGCCGACTCGAAGCCCTCGCCGTTGTCCGGCTTGTTGTCCCTGAACCACGGCTCGTACGCCGGGTCGTCGGTGCCGATGGTCAGCTTGCCCGGCGTCTTGGTGGTCAGCGATTCCTTCGCACAGGACGCGGCGGCGGGCTGGGAGGGAGTTGGTTCCACTTTCTGCGGGGCGCAGCCGGCGAGGGCGGCGAGAAGGGCGGTCGCGGCCCCGAGGGCGACCGGCACCGTACGGCGAGCCATGGCGGACAGCATAGGCGCAGGCGGGAACCCTTCCATAGAGTGCCCCACCACATTGGTAGGGATTACGGTCCCGCCGGATGCTCGGGCACCCGGACTGGTTGTACGCCGGGATCGGTCGGCTTCTGGCGGGGCGCTGGCGTGTCCCGGCGTCCGGGGCGTAAACCGAAGGCAGGACCCGCGCGTCGGCCCCGGGTGCCATCTGCCGGCCGACGCGCCCGGCGGGAGGACCATGCCGTACCCGCGGGCAGCGCAGTGGGGGGCGGACGAGGCGGTCACCCACCTCTTCGTCGTCCACTACCGCCCGCTGGTCCGGCTCGCCGTACTGCTCCTGCACGACCTGGGCACGGCCGAGGAGATCGTGCAGGACGCGTACGTGGCTCTGCACCGGCGCTGGCCGTGGCTGCGCGACTCCGACCGGGCGCTGTCGTACCTGAGGGTGACGGTGGTCAACCGGTCCCGGTCGGCGCTGCGCCACCGCCGGGTGGTGCAGGCCCACCTGGCGACCGCACGGCCCGGCCCGGACGCACCGTCCGCCGAGGCCGGGGCTCTCGACCTGCTCCGGTACGACACCGTGCTGGCCGCGCTGCGGACACTGCCGGCCCGGCAGCGGGAGGCGATCGTGCTGCGTTACTACGCCGACCTGTCGGAGGCGGAGACCGCCGAGCTGATGGGGCTGAGTCGAGGGGCGGTCAAGAGCCACACCGCCCGGGGTGCCGCCGCGTTGCGCCAGACGCTCGGGGCGGGGTCGGCGGGCTGACCGGTCCACCTGATGGCCGCCGGGCGACCCGGCGCGCCACCCGGCGCCGGGAGGCTGCGAGAATCCGATTCCGTGAAGACGTTCGAAGAGCTGTTCGCCGAGCTGCAGGCCAAGGCCGCCGCCGGCACTCCGGGCTCGGCGACGGTGGCCGCCCTGGAACGCGGCGTGCACGCGATCGGCAAGAAGGTCGTCGAGGAGGCGGCCGAGTCGTGGATGGCGGCCGAGCACGAGGGCCCCGAGCGTGCCGCCGAGGAGATCTCCCAACTGCTCTACCAGGCCCAGGTGCTGATGCTTGCCACCGGACTGGAGCTCAAGGACGTCTACCGACATCTCTGAGGTGCCACGCCCCCGATTCAACGGTCGAACCCTGATCCAGCCGATCGAAGGAGCACCTCACGATGCTGCGCATCGCCATCCCCAACAAGGGCACCCTGTCCGCTCCCGCCGCGCAGATGCTGCGCGAGGCGGGCTACCGCCAGCGCACCGACCCGAAGGACCTGGTCTGCCGGGACGAGCCGAACGACGTCGAGTTCTTCTACCTACGTCCCCGTGACATCGCGACCTACGTCGGCTCCGGTGATCTCGATCTCGGCATCACCGGCCGGGATCTGCTGATCGACGCCGGCAGTCCGGCCGAGGAGGTGCTCGACCTCAACTTCGGGGGCGCCACCTTCCGGTTCGCCGCCTCACCGGAGACCATCACCTCCGCCGACCAGATCGGCGGGCGACGGATCGCCACCGCGTACCCCGGGGTGGTGGAGCGCCACCTGGTCGAGCACGGCCTGAAGGCGGACGTGGTCCGGCTCGACGGTGCGGTCGAGAACGCGGTCCGGCTCGGCGTCGCCGACGTCGTCGCGGACGTGGTGGAGACCGGTGCCACCCTGCGTCAGGCGGGCCTGGTGATCATCGGGGAGCCGATCCTGCGCTCCTCGGCGGTCATGATCCGCCGGCTCGGCGCCCCGGCGCACAACCAGGCCGACCAGTTGCTGCGCCGGCTGCACGGGGTGCTGGTCGCCCGGCGGTACGTAATGCTCGCCTACGACGTCCGGGCCGACCTGCTCGACCGGGCCACCGCGCTCACCCCGGGGATCGAGTCGCCCACCATCTCGCCGCTGCACCGGGAGGGTTGGGTGGCGGTCCAGGCCATGGTGCTGCGCAGCGACGTACACCGGATCATGGACGAACTGTACGATCTCGGCGCCCGGGCGATCCTGGTCACAGACATCCACGCCTGTCGCCTGTGAGGCTCACCGGGTGAGGATCTTCC
This sequence comes from Micromonospora sp. NPDC049523, assembly GCF_040676775.1. Lineage (NCBI taxonomy): Bacteria > Bacillati > Actinomycetota > Actinomycetes > Micromonosporales > Micromonosporaceae > Micromonospora > Micromonospora sp. NPDC049523. Next base: position 255,766 of record NZ_JBFAPP010000012.1, read on the forward strand.
CCGCCTGGTTGGCGCTCGGACTGGCGGTGCTCGGCGGGGTCGGTTCGGCGGTGCAGAGCGCGGCGAACGCCGAACTCGGCGCCCGGGTCGGCAATCCGGCCATGGGCGCGGTGGTCAACAATGCCGGTGGGGTCGCCCTGCTCCTGGTCGGCCTGCTGGCGCTCCCGTCGATGCGAGCCGGGCTCGGCGTACTGCGCCGGGCCCGGCTGCCCTGGTGGAGCTACCTGGGTGGGCTGGGCGGCGGCGGCTTCGTGGTGATCGCGACGTACGTGGTGCCGGCGCTCGGGGTGGCCGTGTTCACCATCGCCCAGGTGGCCGGCAACAGCGCCGGTGGCCTGGGCGTCGACCGGGCCGGGCTGGCTCCGGGCGGCCGGCGGGCGGTCACCGCGCCCCGGCTGCTGGGTGCGCTGCTGGGGATCGGTGCGGTGGCGTTGGCCCAGTTCGGCCGCCCGTTGGGTGAACTCGCCGTGGGACTGGTGGCGTTGGCCGCGGCCGGCGGTGTCCTGGTGGCCCTGTCGGCGGCGCTGAACGGCCGAATCTCGGCGGTCGGCGGTGCCGCCGCGGGTACGGCGGTCAACTTCGCCGTCAGCACCCCGGCGATCGTCGCGGTGGCGGCGGTGGCCGGTGCGTTCGGCCGGCTCGGTTCGATCCACTGGCCGACCGACTGGTACCTCTACCTGGGCGGGCCGGTCGGGGTCGGCGTCGTGGTCGCCCTGCTGGTCTGCGTACGGGCGGTCGGTGTGCTCCGCAGCGGCCTGGCCATCGTCGCCGGGCAACTCGGCGGTGCGCTGCTGCTCGACGTGCTCCGGCCGGACGGGCCGGGAGCCAGCGTGGCGGTGTTCGCCGGAGCGCTGCTGACCCTGCTCGCGGTGGTGGTCTCCGGGTGGGTGGTCCGCCCCGCGGCGACCGCCGGTCCGAACGGGGTGGCAGGATGAGGGCCGTGACCGACTCCGACCTCGTACGGCTGCGACCGCGGCGGCTCCGGGTGATGTGCTGGGTGCTGGCACCGTCCCTGGTGGTGGTCTTCACCGCGTTGGGGCTGGCCCTGCACGGGTCGACCGGCGAGGGTGCGGCCACCTTCCAGCGCGGTGACTCGTTCGCCATGATCGGTCTGGGGGTGCTCGGCGCGCTGGTGATCCTGCTCTTCACCCGGGTGCTGGTCGAGGCCGACAGCCAGGGCGTACGGGTGCGCAACGTGCTCGGCTCGTACGACCTGCCCTGGGAGGTGGTCCGGGCGGTGCGCTTCGATCACGGCTCGCCCTGGGCGAGCCTGGAACTGCACGACGACGAGCTGGTCCCGATGATCGCCCTGCAGGCGGTGGACAAGGAATCCGCGGTCGCCGGGGTACGCGCGCTGCGCGCCCTGCACGACGCCTCGCGACGGCTGCCGGCCGCGAACTGAGGCTTCCGACCCGCCGGGCGGGGTGCCCGTTTGTCGGGCTATCGGCCCGACCTGCTAACATTGGTAAGTCGACCATGCTGTCCCTCGCGGTGACAGCGGTAAAGCGGAGCGCCTGCTCCCACCCGAGTCGCCCCAGTCGGTGGCCGGGTCCGGTCAACGACCCGGATCCTGATCCGGGTCGGACGTGTGGCTTCGTGCCGCACCGACCGGTCGAGCGGGCCCTGGCATGCGCCGGGGCCTTCTGCTTTCCGGATCGGTTCCCACCGGGGAGCCGACCCAGGGGTCGGCACCGAAGGAGTTACCGACTCGAGGAGGCCCCATCAGCGTCGAACCACGCGTGAACGAACAGATCCGGGCACGTGAGGTCCGACTGGTCGGCCCTGAGGGTGAGCAGGTGGGCATCGTCCCGCTGGAGCGCGCTCTGCAGCTGGCCGCGGACGTCGACCTGGACCTGGTCGAGGTTGCGCCGATGGCGCGCCCGCCGGTGTGCAAGCTCATGGACTTCGGCAAGTTCAAGTACGAGAGCGCACTGAAGGCGCGCGAAGCGCGGCGTAACCAGCAGCAGACCGTCATCAAGGAGATGAAACTCCGGCCGAAGATCGACCCGCACGACTACGAGACCAAGAAAGGTCACGTGGTGCGGTTCCTCAAGGCGGGTGACAAGGTCAAGGTAACGATCATGTTCCGTGGTCGCGAGCAGAGTCGCCCGGAACTTGGCTACCGGCTCCTTCGCCGACTCGAGTCGGAGATCTCGGAACTGGGGTACGTCGAGGCCGCGCCGAAGCAGGACGGCCGAAACATGATCATGGTTCTTGCTCCGCACCGCGCCACCAAGGCCGCCGCCACGGCAGCCAAGGCCGGCGGACCGCGTGAGCGAGACGCCGAGACGGCCGAGGACGGCGAGACGGTTGAGGCACCGTCAGTCGCGCCTGAGGTCGAACCCGCCGGCACCGCCGGCGAGTAACAGGGGAGAGACGCAACAGATGCCGAAGATGAAGAGCCACACCGGAATGGGCAAGCGGGTCAAGGTGACCGGCTCCGGCAAGATCGTCGCCCAGCAGGCTGGCCTGCGGCACAACCTGGAGAAGAAGCCCTCCAACCAGACCCGCCGGCTCACCGGCACGGTCGAGGTTGCCAAGGTTGACGCCAAGCGAATCAAGAAGCTGCTGGGCCGCTGACGCGCCCGCCACTTAACCCGAAGGAGTAGTTGAGATGGCACGCGTCAAGCGGGCTGTAAACGCCCAGAAGAAGCGTCGTACCCTGCTGGAGACCGCCAGTGGCTACCGCGGTCAGCGCTCCCGGCTGTACCGCAAGGCCAAGGAGCAGGTGCTGCACTCGATGCAGTACGCCTACCGGGACCGTCGCGACCGCAAGGGCGACTTCCGGCAGCTCTGGATCACCCGGATCAACGCGGGCGCCCGCGCCAACGGGATGACCTACAACCGCCTGATCCAGGGCCTCAAGCTGGCTGGCGTCGAGGTCGACCGCAAGATCCTGGCCGACCTGGCCGTCAACGACGCGACGGCCTTCGCCGCCATCGTCGAGGTGGCCCGTGCCGCGGTCGCGGCCGAGGGCACCGGCGGCGCGGCGGCCCAGGCCGCCTGAGTCAGCACAGAAGTTGATCGAGGCGCCCCGAATGCCGTCCGGACCGCAGGTGGGGCGCCTCGACCATGTCCGGGGCACGGACCCGCCGCAATTCACCGCGCGTACGCCCCGGGTGGTTGCCGCCCGGCGGCTGCACCGGCGCCGGGACCGGGACAGCACCCGACGGTTCCTCGCCGAGGGACCGCAGGCCGTCCGGGAAGCACTCGACCGTCCCGGTGTGGTGCGGGAACTCTTCGGCACCCCGGCCGCCCTGGACCGGTACGCCGACCTCGCCGAGATCGCCCGACGGGCCGGTCTGCCGGTCTCGCCGCTGACCGACGACGGGCTCGCCGCGCTGACCGAGACCGTCGCACCGCAGGGCCTCGTCGCCGTCTGCGACCAGTTCGACCAACCACTGCACCGAGCACTGCGCCGGTCCCCGCGGCTGGTCACCGTACTGGCCGAGATCCGGGACCCGGGCAACGCCGGCACGGTGCTGCGTACCGCCGACGCCGCCGGGGCGGGCGCGGTCGTCTTCGCCGGTGACGCCGTCGACCCGTACAACGGCAAGTGCGTGCGGGCCTCGGCCGGCAGCCTCTTCCACGTCGACGTGGTCCGGGCCGACGACCCGGCCGCGGTGGTGACCAGCCTGCGCCACGCCGGGCTGACCGTGCTCGCCGCCTCCGGTTACGGCGAGACCGACCTGGACGACCTCGCCGACGACGGCGGCCTGTCCCGGCCCACCGCCTGGCTGTTCGGCTCCGAGGCGCACGGCCTGCCGGCCGAACTGGCCGCCGCCGCCGACGCGCGGGTACGCGTGCCGCTGCACGGCCGCGCCGAGAGCCTTAACCTGGCTGCCGCCGCGGCCGTCTGCCTGTACGCTTCGGCCAGAGCTTTGCGGGCCGTGAGCGCGAGGAGTGAGCCGGGTTTGCGAGCCCCGCAGTCGCGATCAGAGGGAGATCAGGAGTAGACCTCTCATGAGTGCGTTGATGTACTCGTTTAGCCAGCCCGCCGGTGTCGGCGGGCGGCAGGTCTGACCCTTTCCTGCTCCCTACTCCCACCGGCGGGCTGCGGCGTCGCCGCGCGTCCGTAAACTCTGATGGCCGCCGCCGAGGCAGGCCTTCCGCCGTGAGGGAGCACCCGTACGCCATGACTTACCGCAACGATCCGTACGACCCGAAACAGGTCGCCCTGCTCGACCAGGACAACCTCGACGAAGCCGTCGCCGCCGCGCGCACGGCGTTCGCCGGTGCCGCCGATCCCGACTCGCTCGCCGCCCTGCGCCACCAGCACCTGGGTGACCGGGCGCCGATCTCGCTGGCCCGCCGGGAGATCGGCGCGTTGCCGCCGGCAGCCAAGTCCGACGCCGGCAAGCGGGTCAACGAGGCCCGCCGGGCGATCGAGACGATCTACGACGAGTGGCGGGCCGAGCTGCAGCGCGCCCAGGCCGAGCGGGTGCTTGCCGAGGAGCGGGTCGACGTCACGCTGCCGTACGACCGCCGCCCCCGTGGCGCCCGGCATCCGTTGACCCTGCTGATGGAGCGGATCGGTGATCTCTTCGTCGGCATGGGCTACGAGATCGCCGAAGGCCCCGAGGTGGAGTTGGAGTGGACCAACTTCGACGCGCTCAACATCCCGCCGGACCACCCGGCGCGCGGGCTGATGGACACCTTCCACGTGGACGTACCGGGGCTGGTCCTTCGTACGCACACCTCGCCGGTGCAGGCCCGTACGATGCTGGCGCGCAAGCCCCCGATCTACGTCATCTGTCCGGGGCGGGTCTACCGCACCGACGAACTGGACGCCACCCACAGCCCGGTCTTCCACCAGGTCGAGGGGCTGGTCGTGGACAAGGGCATCACCATGGCCCACCTGCGCGGCACGCTCGACCACTTCGCCCGGTCGATGTTCGGCGAGGACGCGCGGACCCGCTGGCGGCCGCACTACTTCCCGTTCACCGAGCCGTCGGGCGAGTTCGACGTCTGGTTCCCGGGGCACCGCAACGGGCCGCAGTGGGTCGAGTGGGGCGGCTGCGGCATGGTCAACCCACGGGTGCTGCGCGCCTGCGGGATTGACCCGGACGTCTACTCCGGCTTCGCGTTCGGCATGGGCGTCGACCGTACGGTGATGGTCCGCAACGGGGTGAGCGAGGTGCGTGACCTGTTCGAGGGGGACGTGCGGTTCACCGGCGCGCTCGGCGTCGAGGCGTGACGGGCATGCGGAATCGAACTTCGGAAGCGGTGGTCTGAGTCATGCGAGTTGCTATTTCCTGGCTGCGCGAGCACGTCGACCTGCCCGTCGACCTCAGCACCGAGGACCTGGAACGGGCGCTGGTGAACCTCGGGCTCGAGGTCGAGTCCATGGTGGACCTGCGTACCACGGTCACCGGTTCGCTGGTCGTCGGCGAGGTACGCGAGATCGAGGAGCTGACCGGGTTCAAGAAGCCGATCCGGTTCTGCCGGGTCGACGTGGGCACCGCCAACGGCACCGGTGAGCTGCAGGAGATCGTCTGCGGCGCCACCAACTTCGCCCCCGGTGACCGGGTGGTGGTGATCCTGCCCGGCGGGGTGCTGCCCGGCGGCTTCGCGATCGGCGCCCGCAAGACGTACGGGCACAACTCCAACGGCATGATCTGCTCGGTGAAGGAGCTGGGACTCGGCGACGACCACGCCGGGATCCTGGTCCTGTCGCCGGACACCGCCGTCAAGCCCGGTGACGACGCCCGCCCCGTGGTCGGGCTCGACGACGTGGTGGTCGAGCTTGAGATCACCCCGGACCGCGGCTACGGCCTGTCCGTACGCGGTATCGCCCGGGAGCTGTCGCACGCGTTCGGGGTGCCGTTCCGGGACCCGGCACTGGCGCCGGCGCCGGGCGGGACCGAGCGGCCGGCGTACCCGGTCGAGGTCCGCGACCCGGTCGGCTGCGACCGGTTCGCCGCCCGCCTGGTCCGCGGCGTCGATCCGACCGCGCAGAGCCCGCAGTGGATGCGGCAGCGGCTCACCGTCGCCGGCATCCGGAACATCTCGCTGCCGGTCGACATCACCAACTACGTGATGCTCGAACTCGGCCAGCCGATGCACGCCTTCGACGCCGACCGGCTGACCGGCGCGCTGGTGGTCCGCCGGGCGCAACCGGGGGAGAAGCTGACCACGCTGGACGGCGTGACCCGGGTGCTGGACCCCGAGGACATGGTGATCTGCGACGCGGGTCAGCCCAGTCCGGTCGCCGGGGACGGCGACGGGCTGCCGATCTCGCTCGCCGCGGTGATGGGTGGGCAGACCAGCGAGGTCCTCGCCGACACCACCGACGTGCTGTTCGAGGCGGCGCACTGGCAGCCGGCGATGGTCGGGCGCACCGCGCGGCGGCACAAGCTGTTCAGCGAGGCGGCCAAGCGCTGGGAGCGCGGGGTGGACCCGGCGCTGCCGCTGGTCGCACTGGACCGGGCGGTCACCCTGCTGACCACGTACGCCGGTGGTGCGGCGAGTGCGGAGATCCTGGACTTCTCGCAGGTGAGCCCACCGTCGCCGATCGCGCTCGACCCGGAACTGCCGACCCGGCGCATCGGCGTGGAGTACCCGACGGCACGGGTGGTCGCGCTCCTGGAGGAGGTCGGCTGCACCGTCGTCACCGAACCGGACCTGCTCCGGGTGGTCCCGCCGACCTGGCGGCCCGACCTGACCGGTCCGGCCGACCTGGTCGAGGAGGTCGTCCGGCTGGACGGCTACGAGCGGGTGCCGTCGGTGCTGCCGCTCGCCCCGGCGGGGCGCGGGCTCACCCAGGCACAGCGGCGGGTCCGGGCGGTCGCCCGGATGCTGGCCGAGAACGGGTACGTCGAGACGGTGTCGTTCCCGTTCGTGTCACCGGAACTCTTCGACGCGCTCGGGTTGCCGGCCGACGACACCCGTCGCCGGGCGGTCCGGTTGGCCAATCCGCTCTCCGACGAGGAGCCGTTGCTGCGTACGACGCTGCTCGGTCCGCTGCTCGGCGCGCTCAAGCGCAACCTCGGTCGGGGCGCGCGTGACCTGGCCCTCTACGAGCTGGGTACGGTCTTCGAGTCCCGCCCCGGTGCTGGCAGCCCGCCGCCGATGGGGGTCGAGCACCGGCCCAGCGACGCCGAGTTCGCGGCCGCCGACGCGGTCCTGCCGCACCAGCCCCGGCACGTGGCCGTGGTGCTCGCCGGTGAGGTCGAGCGCACCGGCTGGTGGGGCCCTGGCAAACCGGCCGGTTGGGCCGACGCGGTCGAGGCGGCCCGCAACGTGCTCGCCGCTGCCGGCCTGCCCGACGACCGGGTCACGGTACGGGCGGCGCAACGGGCGCCCTGGCACCCCGGCCGGTGTGCCGAGGTGCTCGTCGACGACACCGTGGTCGGGTACGCCGGTGAGCTGCACCCGGCGACCGTCGAGGCGCTGGAACTGCCCCGCCGGACCAGTGCGATGGAACTCGACCTGGATCTGCTGCCACCGACACCGGTGCCGTCCGCACCCCGGATCTCCGGGTTCCCGCCAGCGCTGATCGACGTCGCGCTGGTGGTGCCGGAGGAGGTCGCCGCCGCGGAGGTGCAACGGGCCCTGGCCGATGGGGCGGGGGAGCTGTTGGAGTCGGTACGGCTGTTCGACGTCTACGCCTCGGCGCAGCTCGGGGTGGGGCGCAAGTCGCTGGCGTACAAGCTCACCTTCCGGGCGCCGGACCGGACCCTGACGGTGGAGGAGGCGGTGGCCGCCCGCGACGCGGCCGTTGCCGAGGCGTCGTCCCGGCTCGGTGCCACCCTGCGCGGCGCCTGAGCCGCCTGCCGTACGTCGTGGTGGCCGGTGTGTTGTTGGTCCGCACCCCGTACGCGTCCATGGTCACGTTCGGCACCTGGTACGGGCCGATGCCGAGGGTGGCGGCGTTGGCCACCACCGCCG